>NZ_MRUJ01000166.1:0-30376 GCF_002099325.1 Frankia sp. KB5
CCCGCAAGGCACGCAGCAGGCACGGGAAGTTCTTCACGAACTTCCTGCCCGCGATCAGCAAGGAAGCCCAGAAGAAGGTCAGCGGGCAGGTCCGCCGATGGCGGCTACACCTGCGGACCGGCCACACCCTCGACGAGCTGGCACGAAAGATCAACCCGAYCGTGCGCGGCTGGGCGCAGTACTACGGGGCGTTCTACCRCTCCGCGCTGCTTCCCCTCCTACAGCGCATCAACGCCTACCTGGTGCGTTGGCTCCRCAAGAAGTACAAACGGCTGAGACCGTTCCATAAGGCCCTGGCCTGCTGGCAACGCATCACCCGCCAACGCCCCGGGCTCTTCGCCCACTGGGCATGGACGTCCAACGCCTGGCGATGAGGATGACAAGAGCGGAGTGACGGGAGACTGTCACGCTCCGTTCTGTTGGAGCCCAGGGGTGCAATTCCCCTGGGCCACCCGACCTCAGGAAAGCGCGTTACCCTTCGCCGAGGCAGGGACCATCCATCCGAGGCTTTCGGCCCAGCGGCGGGCACGTTCGGGTTCRCCGGCCACCAGGGGGCCCGGCGGGCCGTCGACGTAGAAGCTCCGTGKACGGTCGAGGAGGGAGAAGCCGAGACGGTGCAGGCACCTTGCCGCACCGGCCGCGGCCGAACCCGCGGGACGGGGGTGACGGACCTTCGTGTCGAACGTGGCCGCTCCGGTGAGCGGCGTCCCCTCGGGCGACCCACTCGGTTGCCTGGGCAGTGCCTCGAGCCACTCCCGGATCCCGATCCCCGGCGACACGACATTGCCCTCGGTCCGCCTGGTGGCGTCGTGCCGGGTCTCGGGCCGACTCATCTCGAACGCATGGGTGGGCCCGCCGACGATGAGGAGCCTGACATCGTCGTTCAGGGCCGGGTCCGCGGTGCCGACCTCTACGAGTCCGACGTCCAACCACGTCGACAGGCCGATCGCGACGGCGTCCGCGATCACCCTGGTGTTGCCGAACATCGATTCATACACGACGAGGGCGCGCATCTCGTCCCACTCCTCACCCGGAACCTTGTACCGGAGCCTCGTACGGTCCCGGCCGAGGGCGACGCCCGAATACCCGCGCTGTCCCGGCCGCCGTCGGTCTGTCGGCTGCCGCCGCGAGCTCCGGTCCTCCCGGTTCTTTCGGTTCTTCCGGTTCTTGCGGCCGTAGGGGTCTCCTCGGCCGTCGCGGGCGTCGACCCTCGATCCAGGTTCCAGACCAGTGTCATCCGTGGACGGCCACGCAGGGCAGGGTAGGACGGTCTGGTCAAACCGGACATTCGGCACGGTCGGCGGCTTCCCCATGGGCCGCCGCCGGAGGTCGGTCCGCGCCGCCGGGAGGCCCGGGCGGGAGGTATGGCGGGCGTGCGGTGAAACGAGCGAACGCGGTGTGGAGGGTGCTGGTCTCCGTAGCGACACCGGCCGGTGTGGTGACGAAGGTAGCGATGGTAGACAATCTCCTCACCGTACGTCGTCTAGCGGGTCGCACAGGAGAATAGATGATCATGGAGGAGTTGCCCGAGTGGGCCGCGGGGATCGATGTCAATCGCCCGAGCGCCGCACGGATGTACGACTACGCGCTCGGCGGATCGCACAATTTCGCGGTGGACCGGGAGGCGACGCGCGCCGCCATCGAGATCCTCCCGGACGCCCTGCTGATCGCCAGATCGAACCGGTTGTTCCTGCACCGGGCGGTGCGCTTCCTCGCTGCCGAGGCCGGGATCACACAGTTTCTGGATCTCGGCTCCGGGGTGCCGACGGTCGGTAACGTCCATGAGATCGCCGAAGGGGTGAATCCGGAGGCCCGGGTCGTCTATGTCGACATCGACCCGGTCGCCGTCATCCACTCCCGGATGCTGCTGGCCGACAATCCGCGGGCCACGGTGCTCCAGGCGGATGTTCGGCAGCCCGCGTCGATCCTCGGCTCCAGCGCGGTGGCCGAGCTGCTCGATCTTTCTCAACCGATCGCCGTGCTCATGGTGACGGTTCTGCATTTCGTCCCCGACAGCGATGACCCGGCTGGCGTCATCGATTCCTTCCGGGAGGCGACGGCGCCGGGCAGCTACCTGGCCATCTCGCATGTGATCGCGGACGAGCGGGCCGTAGGGATCAACCAGGCCGGCAAGGTCTACGACGAGACCCCTACCGGGGTGACCCCGCGTTCCCGTGCGGAGATCGCCGGTCTGCTCCGCGGATACGAGCTCGTTGACCCGGGCCTGGTCTACCTGCCGGCCTGGCGCCCGGACGCGGCGAGCATGGGCGCCGATCCCCTCGCGGACAACCCGGTGCGTTCCACGATACTTGCCGCGGTCGGGCGCCGGTAGCTCGCCGTTCCCGCCTGTTCCTGACTGTTCTTGGTTTTTATGATTTTTCTTGGCTATCTTTACTTTTTTAATTTTTTATTGGTTTTTCTCCGGCTTCCGGCGCTTTTCCGGCCAGCGGCCGAGGTTTTGTCACAGGGCGGGTCAGGCCCAAGGTTTGTCATGGTCCGGCAAGAAATGCGTGCGATGAGGAGTGCGTGCGGTGAGGTCCCTGCCCCAGACAGCCCGCCAGCAGGGCGTCGCGCGCTTCGCCCAGGCCTGGGCCCGAGAGATCCTCGGCGCCAGCTATCCGGCGATCGGCCTGATCGACGTCGAGCAGCGGTTACGGGCGTTGAGCGACCGGCTCGTCGACGCCCTGCTCGCCGAACCGTTCACGGCCGACCCTGCGGCCGCGGTCGGGGCTGCCGTCGTCGAGTACACCTTCGGCGCCGCGGACGCGTTGGCCGGAACCATCGAGATCTGTGGCACCAGATTGCTCACCGACCTACGACTCGGGACGGCCGACGGGTACGGCGCCCGGCTGGCGGCGTTGCAGGGCGGGCTGGCCCAGGGATACGCCCATGCGCTGCGGGAGCGGATCCTCGCCGGGCAGGACTCGATCCATCGCGCGGCTCTGCACGCGAGCGATGCCCGCTTCCGGATGATCTTCACCGGCTCCGCGATCGGAATCCTGATCAATGATGGAGGCGGACGGATCATCGACGCCAACGACGCTTTTCTGYGGATGCTCGGAGTCGGCCCGGGTCAGGTGCAGGGCAGGTCAATCGACGAGTTCGCGCATCCCGAGGACGCGAGGGAGCTCCGGGAGGCCTATGCCGCCCAGCGGACCGCCGGACCGGAGCACATCCGGATGGAGTGGCGGTTCACCGGGATCGGCGGGTCGGTGGTGTGGGCCGAGCTGACCACGTCGTGTCTGCGCGACGACGACGGGCGGTGCCGTGCGCAGCTCTCCATGATCGTGGATGTGACTGACCGGCATCTGTTGCAGAACCAGCTGCGCCGCCAGGCGCGGCACGACCCGCTCACCGGCCTGCCGAACCGGACGGTACTCATCGAACGGGTCCACGAACTGATGGCCACGGGACCGGAACGTCGCATCGGGCTGTGCTTCATCGATCTGGACGGATTCAAGATGGTGAACGACAGCCTCGGCCACGACGTCGGCGACCGGTTGCTCGTCGCCGTCACGGACCGGCTGCGTCGGGTGCTGTCCCCGGAGCAGCTCCTGGTCAGGATGGGTGGTGACGAGTTCGTGATCCTTGTCGCCGACACAGCCGGCACGGCGGACGCCGTCGCCGTCGCCGAGACCGTGCTGGCGGCGCTGGCGAGCCCGCTGCGGGTGGGTGACCACGCGCTGTCCATCGGAGCGAGCATCGGCATCGTCGAACGGCCCGTCGCCGGCGGGGACTACACCGATCTGCTACGGGCCGCCGACATCACGCTCTACCGGGCGAAGGCGGAGGGGAAGGGTCGCTGGGCCCTGTTCGAGGCGGAGCGAGGCGCCCGGCAGGTGACCCGGCACACTCTGTCGACCATGCTGCCCCGCGCCCTCGAACAGGACCAGTTCGTCGTCGAGTACCAGCCGATCATCGCCCTCGGCGACGGTGCGGGTGCCAGGATGGCCGCCGGGGCGATGGTCGGGGTGGAGGCGCTGGTCCGCTGGCGGCATCCTGGCCTCGGTCTGCTGCCCCCCGATCTGTTTATCGGGATGGCGGAGGAGACCGGGCAGATCGTGCCCCTCGGCCGGCGCGTGCTGGAGCTCGCCTGTCGGCAGGCGCGGCAGTGGCAGGAGTGTCATCCGCACGCCCTGTTCGTCAGCGTCAACCTGGCCGCCCGGCAGACCCGCGAGGCCGGCCTGGTGGAACAGGTCCGACGCATTCTCGACGAGACTGGKCTTTCCCCGGACCTGCTCCAGCTGGAACTTACCGAGAGCGCCTTCATGGGCACGGCCGACGAGCCGCTGCGGGTCCTGCGCGGGCTCGCCGAGATGGGCGTGCGGATCGCTATCGACGACTTCGGCACCGGTTATTCCAACCTCGCCTACCTGCGTCGGCTGCCGGTGCACACGCTCAAGCTCGCCGGACCGTTCGTCGAGGGCTTCCACTCGGCGCGGGACGCCGACCCGGGGGATGAGGAGATCGTGCAGACGCTGGTCACGTTGGCCCACACCCTGCGCCTGACGGTGACCGCCGAGGGCGTCGAGACCCCGATGCAGGCCGAGCGGTTGCGCGCGGCCGCCTGCGACAGCGCGCAGGGCTTTCTCTTCGCGCCGCCGCTGACGGCTGAGGAGATCACCCAGAGGATCCTCACCCGGTCCGCTGGCTCGGACCGAACATCTTCGAGCCCCACGCAGGCAGCGCGGGCGGCATGGGCGCGCTGATCCCGTAGGACGCGCTGACCTCTCCACCCCCAGTGGACCCTCGGCCTGGATGGCCTTGGCTCCTCCGGGCGGGGGCTCCTCCGGGGCGGGGCGCCGGTCGGTGATCTGCGGTCGGCACCCGTCATACGCTGGGAGTTTGGAGTCGGTAGTCCCGGGAATGGGCGGCGTGTCGATGTCTTCGACGCCTCGGTCCTCCCTGTCCTGGAGGCGGGGCGGACGGGGGCCGCGCACCGGCCCTGAGCCCAGACACCATGAGTCCAGAAACCATGAGCCCAGACGAGGACGGGACCGCCCGTCGCCGGGCGGGCCGAGGATCATCCTGAGCGGATCGCCGACCGTCCCGCGCAGATCGTGAATCGTGCCGGGGAGGGTGTGGAGGAGCCCAGGGACCGGGCTGCCGGCCGTTTCACCGGCCGCGCCACCGGAGGGGCGACGGGCCGGGATCCGGCGGACGCGGTCGAGCGGCTCTTCGGCGGGGCCGGCAGGCCTGGCTGGCGCAGGGGGATCRGCCTTGACCGGGCATCGGCCGTCGAGGGACGCGACACGAGGGAGTAGCGGCCATGAGCACGACGGCCGGGGCTGAGGATCTCACGGCCCTCGCCCGGCGACTCGCGCCCGAGGTCGTCGAGGAGGCCGTTCGAGAGGCCCGCGAACTCGCCCGACATCAGATCGTCGAGTGCCTCGCCCGTGAGATCACCCGGGTGGCGATGGAGGGCATCAGGCCGGCCGTGACCTCGCCTCGGGACCTTCCTCCCGTTCCGGTCTCGCAGTCGGGGTCGGTTCCGGAGTCGGAGTCCGTCTCGGAGTCCGTTCCGGAGTCCGTTCCGGAGTCGACTGTCGCAACTGTGGGCGTGGTCGGGCCTGGCATCCGGCCGTCCTCGCGCGTGTCCCGGACCGACCGCGGTCTTTACGTATACGGCATCATCCCCGCGGTGAGCGACACCGCCGGAATCGATGGGCTGGGCGCCGACACCGAGGTGGACGCGATCGCGCGGGATGACGCCCGTCGGCACACCGGTCGGCCGGGGCGGATGTTCGACTGCGCGTACCTCGTGCCGCGTTCGGAGGAGGATGCGTTCCTCACCACGGCGACCGCGCTGACGCGGGAGCTGGACGCGGCGGGGTGCCCCGCCGAGGCGACGGGTCCCTGGCCGCCCTACTCGTTTGTCCATATCACGCTGGGTGGTTACCAGCATCTGGGCGGCACCTTCGACGGTCACGAGGACTCGCCCGGCGGTGGAGCGCCGGTGGTTGACCGGGTGCGCACCACTGACCGGGTGCGCGCCGCCGATCGGGTTCCGGACGCCGATCGGGTCCCGGGTCCTGTCGGAAGGACGGCATGGTGCTGTCGGAGGACGGCATGGTGCTGTCGGAGGACGGCATGGTGGCGGCGATGACTGAGCTCGGCGAGGTGCTGGTTCCCCGGGGGGGCCATGCCGGGACGGGGCGCTGTGCGGGGGCAGGGTGCTTCGGTGGGCCGGGGGAGACGGGATCGCCCCGACCCCCCCGGCGTGTCGAGGGCCCGCTCCGCCTCCTCCGCGGACGAAGAACGATGGAAGAAGGCGAGGACAGCGCCATGACCGTCTCCAGCCAGTCCATGAACCGGGCTCCGAAGCCCAGCAGCCTGGCCGATGTCCTCGACGTCGTGCTCGACAGGGGAATCGTCATCGACGCCTACGCGCGGGTCGCGCTGGTCGGCATCGAGGTCCTCACGGCCGACGCCCGGGTCGTCATCGCGACCGTGGACACCTACCTCCGGTTCGCCGAGGCGGTGAACCGGCTGGACCTCGCGCCCAAGGAGCAGGTCCCGGGCCTGCCCGGACTCATGCATGAGGTCACCGACGGCACCGCGAGGCAGAAGTCGAAGGGGGCGCTCGAAGGATTGAAGGATACCGCCGAGGAGGCGGTGGGCTCGCTGCGTGGCGGATCGTCCGAGGAGCACGCCCGGCGGGATCTGCCGGCCGGGCGCAGCGCGCCGGGCGACCGCCGCAGCGGCCGAGAGGGATGATCGCCATGTCTGTCATCATTTATGGCATCACGCGGTCCGGGCATCCGGCGCCGATGCCACCGCCGCCCGGCATCGGACACCCTCCGGGGCAGGTGCACCTGGTGCGGTTCGGGCCGTTGGCGGCGGCGGTCAGCGTCACCGCGGATGTCGGGATTCTGGGCGAGTCCGAGGCCGTGCGTCATCTGGATATCCTGCAGCGACTTCTCGCCGGAGGCCCCGTGCTGCCGCTGCGGTTCGGGACCGTCGCCCCCGACGAGGCTGCCGTATGCCGTGAGGTCCTCGCCCCGCTCGCCGACGAGATGCCCGATCGGCTCGATGCGCTCGAAGGGCTGGTGGAGCTGCATCTCGACGTGGAGGAGGACGAGCGGTCCGCCCTCACCGAGGTACTGCCGGGCAGCCCGTTCGTCGGGGTCACGCCGTCCGCGGATCTCGACGCGCGGATCAGGCTGGGCCAGCAGGTGGCCGACCTGGTCATCGCCCGCCGGCAGCGCCAGGCCGATGCGATCCTCGACCTGCTGCGTCCGCTGGCGCTGTCCGACCGGCCACGGCGCCCGCACGGCGGCGCGGATGACCCGGTGCTCAGCTGGGCGTTTCTGCTGCGCGATGCCGCCGTGGATGCGTTCGACGCCGCCGTCGCCGATCTCCGTCGCGCCTGTCCGTACTTCACGATCGAATACGTCGGCCCACTTCCCGCCATCGACTTCGCCGAGGACCCCACGGGTCCGCCCGGAGCCGGTGACACGGCGGACGCCGACGCCTTCGGGGGGACCGGCAGATGGGGTTGGAGCTYGGACTCCGACATCTGGGAAGGGAATGATCAATGAAGGGCTCCACCAGGGGCGCCGTCACTTTTCATCCGCTCGCTGACGGCCTCACCCGGATCCTGCCGACCATGGAATACTGTCCCAGCGGGTAGTGTCGGCATCATGGTCGCGGGACGCCTGGTCGGGATCTATACCACGCCGATCCGGGGTACCCGGATGCGGGCCCGTGAGGCCGTTCGAATGATCGAGGGTCACGGTCTCGAAGGCGACCGCTACGCCACCGGCACCGGGACCTACTCCGCGCGCGGTGGCGCCGGTCGCGCCGTCACGCTGATCGAGCGTGAGGTCATCGCCGCCGTGGCCGCGGATGCCGGGGTGGCTCTGGCCGAGTGGGAGACCAGGCGAAACCTGGTGACGGAGGGCGTCGCGCTGCTCGACCTCGTCGGGCGGACCTTCCGCATCGACGACGTTGTCCTGCTCGGTGTCCGGCCCTGCCCACCGTGCTCCTACCTCGAACAGCTCACCCGCCCCGGGGTCTGGAGCGCGCTACGCGACCGAGGTGGCCTGCGCGCAGACGTCGTGCGTGGCGGCACCGTCCCGATCGGCGCGACGATCATCATCCCGCACCGGGAGGCCGAGCCCGTCGACGCGGTCGTGCCGGATCACGCGGTCGCGTCGGGTGCGCCCGCCCCGACCGGTGGAGGATAGCGCCACGCATCCGGGTCAGTACCGCCAGGCGGGATCCCGGTGTAACCGGGCTGGTTCTTCAGCAGCCCGACGCGGGCGGCCACGCCGAGACTGTAGACCAGTGCCCGGACGCGGGCGTCGATCTCGTCGCGGATCGACCGGATCTCCTCGAGCGTGCACTCCGCCGGATCATCCAGTTTCCAGGTGAGGTAGCGCGTGTCGGGGTAGCTGGGAACGGCGTCGCCGCATCCCATGTTGATGACGACGATGGAGTCGCGGACCATCTCGTTGGTTAGTCGCTTCGGGGACTCCCGGGACAGGTCGATGCCTACCTCGGCCATGACGGTGACGACTCCCGGGTGGATGGCCGGGGCCGGGGCGGTGCCGGCGGATCGGGCGCGGAACAGGCCACGACCATGTCGGTCGAGCAGGGYGGCGCCTATCTGAGAACGGCCCGCGTTGTGGACGCAGACGAACAGCACTTCGGGCGGACGAGCCACGAACGCTCCTGGTCGGCCGTGCTGGAACGGTGGGATAACGGGTTGCCGGGGTTGCGGCGGAATGTATTTTCTTCGGATCTGGATGCCAGGTCGCGATGTCAGGAACTTGTTTGAATGTTGATGTTTTCGCGGGCTTCCGTTGCAACGGATGTTGGGTATGTCTCGATGGGGTATCGTCGAACACGGTTTCGCCGGGTGCGGCATCGCGGACCGTGATTTCATGGACCGAATATTCGCCRACTACGAGTCTTGCCGGCGCGACCATTGCCGACCGTAAACGCCGCCGGTCATTGTCAACAACATTTTGATAACACTGATGTAATCGTTCGCGTCGGCCGTGGGTTGCCAGTGGCATACTCCCACGGGTGCCACCGGGTGCTCCCCACGGGGGTGACGAAGTCCCGGCGTCGCCCTGATCACTTCTGGTGGGCGAGGCTCTGGCGGCAGCCGGGAAGATCGCTGAGATGCCGAAGCCGGTGGCGGTGATGGTCACCGAGGCGGTCGACCGTGYCTTCGAGGCGACCCTCGCCAACGCCTGACGGCACTCGGGCGACCAGGCAGACCTTCGCCGCGATGGCACTCGTCAGACCGTCCCCGGGGGCTCGGGGCTCGGGGGTAGGGACTCGGGGCATCGGACGGGGTCAGCGCCGCATCAGCAACGAGCCGCCCAGGAGATACGACCCGACCATCTCGAAGTTCGTCGGCGCCAGGGTGATGTGCGCGACCACGGTGTGGATGTCGCGGAAGCAGCGGTCGAGCCGGCCTGCCGCGCCCAGGGCCCTGGTGCCGGCCAGGCCGTGCAGGGTGTCCACGGCCTTCAGGGTGTTTTCGCCGGCGGCGGTGGCGGCGAGCCGGATCAGGGCGCTGAGCTTCTCCCCGCCGATGAGGCGGGCACTCGCGTGGCCGGCCGCATCGTCGAGCAGCAGTTCACCCGCCCTGACCAGGGCCGCGGCGCGGGCGAGGCCGGCCTGAACGGTATGGCTGGACGCCAATGTCTCCGTCCCGCGGGCAGGAACCGCGCTGACCGCCAGCCCCGGGAAGGCGCTCAGCGCGTCCTGGGCGATGCCGAGCGCCGTTGACGCGGTCGTGAACGGGCCGAAGTCGTAGTACGCGATGGGGTAGCCGCGCGAGGGCCGGGCCGCGGGCAGCCGGCGCAGCAGCCCGCCGTCGACGGTGTGCTCCTCGGGGACGAAGAGGTCGTCGACAGTGAAGCTGACGCTCCCGGTGCCGCGCAGCCCTATCGTGAACCAGTCGTCGGTGAAACGGACGGCATCCCGCGGAACGAACATCATCCGGGTTGTGGGCGGGGCCGGGGCCGACGAGTTCGCCTTACTTCCCGCGGCTACCTCGCCGGCCGCGCTGGTTTCGGTGACGAGTGAGGCGCACACCAGCCAGTCGGCGTGGGTGGAGCCGCTGGCGAAGGACCACCGACCGCGTACCCGGTAACCGCCGGGGACGGCCTCGGCGTGGCCCGACGGGTTGATCCCACCGACGACGAGACCATCGCTCTCCCGGAACATCCGGCCGGCCGTCTGCTCCGGGAGGTAGTCCGACATCCGGCCGATGACGCCCTGGACCCCCATCTGCCAGGCGACGGAGGCGTCGATCCGGGCGAGCGCCTGGAGCACCGCGGAACCGGTCCGGACACTCACCCCGCCGCCGCCGAAGGCCGGGGAGACCCACATCCGGTGGATGTTCTGCTCACGCAGGGCGTCGATGACGTCGGGCGGCGTCATTCTCTCCTGTTCGGCCTGTTCACGGTGCTGGACCAGGACTGGGGCGACTTTCTCGACCCGGGCGAGCCAGTGCCTGGTCTCGTCGTCGGGGTGGGCGGGGCCTGGCCAGAACATGTCACGCATCCACTCTGATCAACCGCCTGATCTGCGGAGACATCGTCCGTCCCTTTCTCGTCGAGGGAGGTAAAGGCTGGTCACCGACGGCAAAGCTCCGACTGAAGCCGCATCTACGGATAGATCATAGCAATTTCTACGTAGATACGGATCGCGAAAGCGCTAAGGGGCCGTGAGAGCGGCCCAGATTACCAGGGTTTCCCTGGCTCTGCGGCTCTGCGGCAGGCGGTGCGGGACGCCACGCACAGTTCACTTTTTCGCTTCCGAAACGGGGGCCGACGGCTGCCCGGAACCTGCACTGTGATGGTCGACGTCGGGGGACTGCGGCCATACGGACAGTGACAGGAGGGCCGGGCGAGATGGCAGAGGAACGCATGCCGAACCGACGGGATGTGCTGGCCCGAGCGACGGTGGCGTCCCTGGCGGCCGCCGCCGGCACCGCCGGGGGGGTTCCGGCGGCGGCCGCGGCCGCGGACCGGGCCCCGGGCCAGGTGCGGGGTGGCCGGCCCACGTTTACCTCCGGCGTGCAGTCCGGCGATGTCACCGCGGACAGCGCGGTGGTGTGGGCACGGGCCGATCGGCAGGCGGTGCTCGCGGTCGACGTGGCAGCCACCGAGACGTTCACCGCAGCCCGGCGGGTCGGCGTCGTCCGGGTGGACGCGGCGACCGACTTCACCGCCTCGGTGCCGGTCCGCGGCCTGCCTGCCGGCGAGGAGGTGTTCTACCGGGTCCGCCTCGCCTCGGCGGATGACCCGGCGCTCGTCGGCGAGACGTCGATCGGCCGGTTCCGGACCGCCCCCGGGCGTGCTGGCGACGTCTCGTTCGTCTGGTCTGGTGACATCTGCGGCCAGGGGTGGGGTATCAACCCCGATCTCGGCGGGATGCGGATCTTCGAGACGATGCGCCGGCTGAACCCGGACTTCGCGATCTGCTCCGGGGACACCGTGTACGCGGACGGGCCGATCCTCCCGACGGTTCCGCTCGCGGACGGCTCGGTGTGGCGCAACCTCGTCGTCCCGGAGAAGTCCAAGGTCGCCGAGACCCTCGCGGAGTACCGCGGCAACTACCGGTACAATCTGCTCGACGCAAACCTGCTCGCGTTCAACCGCGAGGTGCCGTGGGTGTTCCAGTGGGACGACCACGAGACGCTCAACAACTGGTATCCCGGTGAGATTCTCGACGACTCCCGGTACAGCGAGAAACGGGTGGACGTCCTCGCGGCGCGCTCGCGGCAGGCGTTCCTGGAGTACACCCCGTTCATTCCCGGTCGGGCCGACCCGGGCGGGAGGATCTACCGCAGGATCTCCTACGGCCCGCTGCTCGATGTCTTCGTCCTGGACATGCGCTCGTTCAAGAACCCGAATCCCGACGCCCAGGAGGATCCCGCCGGCGTGGCGATACTCGGCCGCCACCAGAGCGAGTGGCTGCTGGCCGGGCTCGCCGCCAGCCGCGCCACCTGGAAGGTGGTCGCCGCCGATCTCCCGCTCGGGCTGCTGGTGCCGGACAACCCGAGCGGCGTGGAGGCGGTGGCGCAGGGCCGGCCGGGTGCCCCGCTGGGGCGCGAGGTGGAAATTGCGGACCTCCTCGCCGGCCTCCGCCGGCACCGGGTCCGCAATGTGGTCTGGGTGACTGCTGACGTCCATTACACGGCGGCACACCACTACCACCCGGACCGGGCTGCCTTCACCGATTTCGACCCGTTCTGGGAGTTCGTCTCCGGGCCGTTGAACGCCGGCACGTTCGGCCCGAACAYGCTCGATCCCACCTTCGGCCCCGAGGCTGTTTTCGTGAAGGCCCCTCCGGCGGGTCAGTCCAACCTGCCGCCCTCGGCCGGTCTGCAGTTCTTCGGCCRCGTGCACCTCGATCCCGGTGGCGGGCTCACCGTGGAGCTGCGGGACTCCGGCGGTGCGGTGCTCTGGTCGACCACGCTCGCCGTCGTCTGACCGGTCACCGCCTCCTGACCGGTCACCGCCTCCTGACCGGTCACCGCYCCGGATTGACGGGTCCTGCGCCAACCATGCCGTTTGCGGGCGGGTACCGGTTCGTGAGCGTGGAACCCGGCGAGGAGGCGACGGGCGTGGGTGACATTCTGGTCGGGACGGCTTCCTGGACGGACCCGACGCTGCTGAGGTCCGGATGGTACCCACCGGAGGTCACCAGCGCCGGTGCCGGCCRGTGCGGATCTACGTGGAATTCCGTAACCACTACTCGTTCCTCGCCGACTCGCCCGAGGTCCGCCGGCTGCTGAACAGCTCGTCGCTGATCTCGGAGCAGCTCGTCCAGCAGCTGCACGCGAACGGCGTCGATCCGCTGGAGCTTCCGCAGTTCAGCGTGGTCCGACCCGGTGACCTGAAGCTGYACGCGGACGAGCGGGTCTACTCGGTCTCGCCGTTGGAACTGCGGCTCGCTCAGCAGACCGGCCAGCTCGCGCGGGGGCCCGCCGTGGATGCGGCCAGGCACCTCGCGGACCTGGTGCCGGCCCGCATCGGGCAGGTCCTGAACACCGCCGGGCTCGCTGATCTCCAGCCCAGGCTGGAGAGTTACTTCGGCCCGGCGTTCCTGGCCGATCAGGCGGTGTTCACTCTGGCGGACATCTGCACCCACGTCGGCATCGAATGCTTCGCCGAGGGACGGGTCACGCTGGAGACGTTACTGCTCGCGCCCCTGTTCCGTCCGGCCGGCGCCGGCACGGTGGCGTTGGTGCACACCGTTTTCCAGGAGTATTTCGCCGCGCGCTACCTGCGGACCGCGGCCGGACGGGAGGCCGCGGGCAGCAACGCCGAACCGATTCTGACCGAGCAGGTCCGGGAGTTCCTCGTCCACCTCGGCGCCGAGACGATCCCCGCGCCCCCGCGGACGCTGCCGGCAGCGACGTACCTGGTCGGGCCGAGCCACCGCCTCCTTCTTCGAAAGATCGAGAAGCCGGTGCTGTTCGACGAGTTCMCCGTGACGGTCGGGCAGTACAAGGCGTTCCTCGCCGCGGTCGCCGAGCAGGGCTGCGCGCAGTGGGATCATCCGGACACTCCGCCAGGCCACAGCCACGAACCATGGCAGGAACGCTTGCGCAACCCGGAGTACTTCACCGATCCGGTGTACGATAACTACCCGGCGAACTGCGTCAACTGGTGGAGTGCCTACGCCTTCGCCCGCTTCGAGGGCAAGCGGCTGCCGACCTGCGTCGAGTGGGAGGCCGCCGCCCGGGGCACGGATGGCCGGCTGTTCCCCTGGGGAGACGGCGTCGACCTGGCCGCGGTCAACTGCGCCGACGCGTGGAGCGGCCGGCCGTTGGTGACCTACGAGGTCTGGAAGCAGGAGATCGACGGCGGCCGGTTGCGGGACTGCGCCCCGACCCCGGTGACCGATCATGCGGCGAACCTGTCCCCGTTCGGGGTGCACGGCATGTCCGGCAACGTGTGGGAATGGACCGAGACCGTGTTCGACGGGATCAACTCCGCGGTGATCTGCGGCGGCTCCTACGACAACCCGTACCGGGCGGTGCAGACTTCGTCGAAGGCCCTGTACCTACGTCGGGGCAGCAGTAACGCCGTCGGGTTCCGCTGCGTGCGGGAGGTCGCGTGACCATGACCGGCGAGCCGGACAGCGGGCAGCGGTTCGGCCGGATCGTCGACCGCCAGCCGCTGGGCAGCGGACCCCACCGGGTCACCGCCACCTACCTGGTTCGCGACGACGAGACCGGCGAGATCCACGGCTTCGACTACAGCGACATCGTCACCGAAGGATTCCGCACGATCATCGTCGGGGAGCGTGTGCGTTTCGAGGTCGACCCGTCCACCGGCCGAGCTCACTTCGTGATCAGACTGGACCTTCCGGAGGTCGACGAATTCTACCGGTAGACCAGCCGGGACGGCATTCCTTCGTGGTCGTCTGTCCCGCCTTCCTCACCGGCACCCCGGACTGGCCGGAAGGTCCGCTGCCGTTACGCCACAAGGAAATCGAAGCGACCACCGCCGCACGCAGCACCTATTTCAGCGCCGCCTGCGCACGCATCCTCTACGGCACGCCTGACCGGCCGAGTCGCTGGCAGCGCACCGCACCCACCGGCGAGACGGACAGCCCGATCTTCGGGACGGAGATCCTCCTACCCGACCCGGACCGGCCGGATCGCGCCTTCGTCATCGTCCATGTCCATATCCAGGCCGGCGGGTCCGAGCTCCTCGACGTCCTGCGCGCCGTCGCCGGCCGGCGCGGCAGTGCGACCCCACCCCCCGACCTCGGCTCGGCGCTGCCCACCTGGGCCCGCCTGGCGCCGTCGGCCCGAAGGTTCACAATCGCCTTCCTGACCTTCCCCACCCTTCCCGAAGCCGACCCGCCGCGACCCGTTGACGCCGCCCGAATCGACTCTTGGTCGACCGCGGACACCTGGCTGTGGCATCTCGCATCYCGTACCGCCAACGCCGACTACCCGCCGGATCCCGACCACGCCGACCAGCTCCTCGACGGACGAGTGATTCTCTCCGCAGACTGGCGCGGGCTCGTCACCCGGGACGGCRCCGCCTTTCTCGGTCTACGCCCCGACGACGGCGCCGACGATGCGTTCTTCGGCTTCGCCCAGCTCTACGCCCACACCACCTACCTCGACGCGGTCCTGATCGGCATGATCCAGAACGTGGCCATCACCGAGATGATCGCCGAGGCGGCCCGCGCGTTCGAAGCCCAGGACCTTACCCGTCATCTTGCTCGTCTCGAAGAACGGGCCGCGCGATTCCGCAACATCTACTGGCTCCGGGACGCCAGCGCCCACGGCCCGGCGAACGACATCCTCACCGCCTATCAGGCACAGCACCATCTGCCCGAGCGGTTCGACGCCGTGCTCACCGAGATCGTCGACCTGAACCGGATCGCCCAGACCCAGGAGGGGCAGCAGGTCGGCGCGGCGCTCGGCGTCATCACCGTCGTCGGCCTGCCCTTCGGCGCCGCCTTCGCGGTACTCCAGGTCCTYGGCGTGAACTCGGCGCGAGACCTCCTCATCGGCGTGCTCGCCGCGCTCGCCGGTTCCGGCGCCCTGCTCCTCACCCGGTTCGGCCGGCTCCTGCTCCGTTCTCTCCGGTAACCGGAGTAACGGGCTCCCGAAGCCGAGCGGAACCTCGGCCACGCCCCGGAAAGGGACGCTCCGTCGCCAGCGCACCGGGATGGCGGCGGAGTTTGATACTGCGGCCGCACAGTTGACTGGACGGCCACGGCAGACGCCACAGCAGACATTGAACGGTGCGAAGCCAGTCGAAGTTTTCGACAATCCGCTGGCAGGGCATGTGTCGCCATGACCACTTGATTCCGCCCCAATCTCGCGCGAAGGGGTAGCGCGACAACGGGGAATGACCCGACAGTGGAACCAGCGGAGGAGGTGAGTCCGACGAGCCCGACGAACCGACGCACTCTCATCGGCGGCAGCATGGCAGCAGCCGGCCTGTTCGCCACCGCGGACACCTCGGCGGCGATCTCCGACCGCATCGCCGAACCGGCTGTGGCTCCTCGCACCCTCCGCGAGATCGAACGGGACGTGCACGACATCGCCGCGGCCTATACCGCCACACCCGCGGGCCTGCTGGTGCCCCGGGTCGAAACGGGCTGGCTCGCCGTAGAACGGCTCCTCGACGGCCGGGTCCGCGGCCGGACCCGCACCACCCTGGACACCCGCGCAGGCCAGTACGCGCTCTACCTCGCGTTGACCGCTAACGACCTCGGCCACACCCAGGCAGCCGACACCTACCTCGACCTCGCCGGCCAGCACGCAGACGAGGCCGGGGATCGGCTCCTCGCGGACTGCGTCGCCGTGCTCGACAGTTCGTTCGCGTTCTTCCGTAACCAGCCGCACCGCGCCCAAGCCGTCGCCGCCGAACGGCGCCAGGACGCCCACCCCTACGCCCACCCCTACGCCCGGCCCATGCTCGGCGCCTGCGAGTCCCGCGCCGCGGCCCGTGCGGGCGATCCGGCGGCAGCCCGCCACGCCCTCGACGACATGTGGGCAAACCTGTGGACCGGTGGCCCTCTGCCCGGAACGGTCGCCGTTGACGAGGATCAAGCCCTCGCCCAGAGCGCGGCGATCCTCTCTCAACTCGCCGATCCCGCGAGCGAGGAGCACGCCCGGCGCGCTATCGCGGCCTACGCGGATTCCGGGCGTGCCGGGAACCTCGGGGGGTCATACAACGCCCTCGCACGCAGCTACCTACGCCGACCCGAGCCGGACCCCGAACGGGCCGCCGATGCCGCACGCTCCGCGCTGGCCGCTGTCGGGGAACAGCGAACGAGTTGGGTTGTCGACGTCGCCGGGCAGATGTGGCGGCAGATGGACGCCCGCTGGCCCGCCCTGCCCGCAGTCCACGACCTGGGGGTACTCGTCCAGGCCGCCGAACGGCCCGCACTTCCTCCAACCGCCACCTGAGCCGTATCCGAACATCCGTTCGTACGAGGCGCACAATGGGCGGGTGCGTCTCACCGTCGATCGTGACTCCTTGGCCAGCCTCGTCCCCTGGGCCGCCAGAATCCTCCCCGGCCGGGCAACCACCCAGCTCCAGGTCCTCGCCAGGCTCTTCCTCGAAGCGGGCGAGCATGCGCTGAAGGTCAGCGCCTACGACTACGAGGTGGCAGCCCGCGCCGCCGCGGGGCGGGCGCGGCCCTCACCCTCGACGGCCCGCTTCCCTTCGAGCTCCTGCCCGGTGACGAGCTCGGCCGGGATCTGCTGTCCCGGCGGCGGTTACACGATCTGCGGCACAGCTCGGCCTCGATCCAGCTCGCTGAGGGGGTCGACATCACGCTCGTCTCGAAACGCCACGGGCACAGCTCTACCCGGATCACGGGGGATCTGTACGCCCATCTGTTGCGGTCGACGGGCCGGGCCGCAGCGGAGGCAATCGCGAATGCAGTTCCCCGCGCCCACGTGCCGCCCACAACGATCAAGGAGCATTCCGGGGATAGGGAGAGAAATGCTTAGCTGCAGGTCAGGGGCCTGCGTACGGGTGCGCCGCCAGGGACTTGAACCCCGAACCCGCGGATTAAGAGTCCGCTGCTCTGCCAATTGAGCTAGCGGCGCGTTGCCTCCGCGTCCCCGCGGCGACATGCAGAACTCTACCAGGCGCTGGAGACGAGTGGCCGGGGGGTGCGGGCGCGGCGCTCGGTACCGGCGGCCACCTTGGAGATCGCCGATGGCGGGGGCTCCGGGGTCCCTGTGTGTCCTCCGGGGCTGATCTTGCTCGGGACCTTGCTCGCTCGGGACCTTGCTCGGGACCCGCGGCTTCCTGTGGTCTCGGCTCGGAGCCGTGACGGGCATCAGCGGGGTTCCRGGAATGTTTCGCTGATAGACATGACGTGGCCGACGCCGCGGGCCTGCCGGACGTACGGTCAGGCTGGGACACCGCGGTGAGGCTGGGACGCGGCGGCTTTGGCGTCTCGTCCCAGCCTTCGCGTCCGATCCGGACCGGCGTCACGCGGGTACCGAATCGGACCTGACGACCTGGAGGCCCACCGCGAGCTCCGAAGCATCGTCCGCTGACACGGCCCGTCCCTCGCACGGACCGCCGGATCGGCCGGACCCCAGTCCGCATCCGGCTCCGGCTCCCGTCGAGCGATCGCAGTTGCCCAGCCCACGCCCACGGCCCCAACCAGCCGAGGAGCCTGCCGCGCCCGGGCCGGAGAAAGCCGAGGAGGCCGGGCCGGAGAAACCGGCGGCCGGCTGGCTGCGCAGGATTCTCCGCGAGATCCTCGTGTACCGCCGCAACGCCGCCTTGGCCTTCGGCGCCGCGCTGCTCGGCACGCTCGTCACGGCCGCCGTCCCGTTGGTCGAGCGGCAGGTCATCGACAACGTCGTAGTCACGCACCGCCACTCTCTCGCACCCTACGTCGCCATTCTGCTCGGGGCCGGGGTCGTCGTCTTCGCCGCCGCGTTCGTCCGACGCTACGTCGGTGGTCGGCTCTCCCTCGACGTCCAGTACGACCTGCGCGACGCCGTCTTCAGCGCCATCGAGCGCCTCGACGGGGCCCGGCAGGACCAGCTCCAGACCGGGCAGGTGGTGAGCCGGGCGATCTCGGACGTCACCGTGGTCCAGGGTCTGCTGTCCTACCTGCCGATGATGAGCGGCAACCTGGTGCTCTTCGTCGTGTCCCTTGTGGTGATGGCCTGGCTGTCCCCGCTGCTCACTGTCATCGCGCTCGCGCTGGGGCCGGCGCTGTTCATCGTCGGCTACAGCGCCCGACGCACGGTCTTCCCGGCGACCTGGGCGGCGCAGCAGCAGGCTGGCGAGGTTGCCGGAGCGGTCGAAGAGGCCGTCGCCGGCGTCCGGGTGGTGAAGGGGTTCGGACAGGAGGCCCGCGAGCTGGACCGGCTGGCGGTGGACGCCCGGTGGCTGTTCGCGCTTCGGATGCGTGCGGTGCGCATCACCAGCAGGTTCGGTGCGGCGATGCAGGCCGTTCCCGCGCTCGGCCAGGTCGCGGTGCTGGCGCTCGGCGGCTGGCTGGCGCTGACGGACCGGATCACCCTCGGTACCTTCCTCGCGTTCAGCACCTATCTCGGCGCCCTGATCGGGCCGACGCGGACCCTCGCCGGTCTGCTCACCGTGGGCCAGCAGGCCAAGGCCAGCACGATACGCATCTTCGAGATCATCGATTCGCAGCCGGCGATCACGGACCGGCCGGACGCCGTGCGCCTTGGCCGGATCCGCGGGCTGGTCGACCTGGACAGTGTCACGTTCGGCTACGCTCCGTCTCGCCCCGTGCTGCGGGACGTGAGCCTGCGGATCGAACCGGGGGAGACGGTCGCCCTCGTCGGCACGTCCGGTTCGGGTAAGTCGACGGTCGCGATGCTGCTGCCGCGGTTCTACGACCCCCAGGCCGGGACGGTCCGCCTTGACGGTGTGGACATCCGCACGGTGACACTGTCGTCGCTGCGGGCGCAGATCGGGGTCGTCTTCGAGGACAGTTTCCTGTTCTCCGACACGGTGCGCGCGAACATCGCCTACGGCCGGCCGGGTGCCACGGACGACCAGATCATCGCGGCCGCGCGGGCGGCGCAGGCGGACGTCTTCATCCGCGGCCTGCCCGACGGCTATGACACCGTCGTGGGAGAACAGGGCCTGACCCTCTCCGGCGGCCAGCGCCAGCGCGTCGCGCTCGCCCGCGCGCTACTCACCGATCCCCGCGTCCTGCTCCTCGACGACGCGACCTCGGCCGTGGACGCCCGGATCGAGGCCGAGATCCATGACACGCTTCGGACGATCATGCGTGGCCGCACCACTCTGCTCATCGCGCACCGGCGCTCCACCCTGCGCCTTGCCGACCGGATCGCCGTGCTCGACGCCGGCCGGATCGTCGACGTCGGGACCGAGGCCGAACTGACGGCCCGATGTCCTCTGTTCCGCCATCTGCTCGCCGGCCCCGGCGAGGGCCTTCCCGACCAGCTCTCGTCCCCGTCCCCGTCTCCCGACCCCGGCCTTTCTTGCCTGTCCAGAGGGATAAATCAGACGCAAAAGGCTCTGGATAGGCAAGGAAGTAGGCAAGGGAAAGGAAGTAGGCAAGGGAAAAGAAAGGGAAATGTTCTCCGGGGTGGTGCTACCCGGGGTGGTCTCGGCCGGGGGCTCGGCGGCGGGGGCCCCTTCGGTGACATGCCGGCGACCCCCGACCTGCTCGCCCGGGTCGACACCCTGCCCCCGGCGCTCGACGAGCCGCGGGTCGACCAGGCTGCGGCGGCCGCCCCCGACCCGGCATTCTCGCTGCACCGGCTGCTGGCCGTGGTCCGCTGGCCGCTCATCCTGGGCCTGCTGCTGGTGGCGGCAGACGCCGTCGCGGGTCTCGCCCTGCCAGCGTTGGTGCGGCATGCCGTCGACGCCGGCGTGAGCGTCGGGGCACGTGACGTCCTGTTCGCCACCGCCGGTGTCGCGCTGGCGGTGGTGCTGGTCAACTGGGCGGTGCAGGTGTGGCAGACCCGTGTCACGGGCCGGATGGGGGAACGGCTGCTCTACATCCTGCGGGTGAAGACCTTTGCGCAGCTGCAGCGCCTCGGGCTCGACTACTACGAGCGCGAGCTCGCCGGCCGGATCATGACCCGGATGACGACCGACGTCGACGCCCTGTCGACCTTCCTGCAGACCGGCCTGACCACCGCCATCGTCAGCCTGCTGTCCTTCTTCGGCGTCCTGGTGGCGTTGATCGTGCTGGACGCCGAGCTCGCCCTGGTCGTCGTCGCCGTACTGCCGATCCTGATCGTGGTGACGGTGGTGTTCCGGCGTCGCTCCTCCGCCGCCTACACCGAGTCCCGGGAACGGGTCAGCGCCGTCAACGCATCGCTGCAGGAGAACCTGACCGGGCTGCGCATCGCCCAGGCGTTCGGCCGGGAAGCGGTCAACCAGGCGAGGTTCCGCGAGCTCGCGGACAGCTACCGCCGCTCGCGGCTGCGGGCACAACGGATGATCGCTCTCTACTTCCCGTTCGTCGAGTTCCTCTCCCGGATCGCGGGTGCTCTCGTGCTGGGAATCGGCGCCCACCTGGCCGTCGGCGGATCCCTGTCGCCGGGAGCACTACTCGCGTTCCTGCTCTACGTGGACCTCTTCTTCGCGCCGGTGCAGCAACTGTCCCAGGTGTTCGACGGTTATCAGCAGGCCCGGGTCGGTCTGCGCCGGCTTTCCGAGCTGCTGCGGACTCCGACCTCGACGCCGTCGGCCGAGTACCCGCGACCGGTCGGACGGCTGGCCGGCGAGGTGGTCCTGGACGGCGTCCGGTTCGCCTACGTGGGAGGCACTGCCGCGCGGACGGAGAACGCGGGGCCGGCGGGAAACGCGGGGCCGGCGGGAAACGCCGTGAACGGGGTGAGCCTGCGCATCGCCCCGGGGGAGACAGTCGCCCTGGTCGGGGAGACCGGCGCGGGCAAGTCCACGGTGGTGAAGCTGATCGCCCGGTTCTACGACGTGACCGAGGGCGCGGTGCGGGTGGACGGTGTTGACGTGCGCGACTTCGACCTGCCCGCCTACCGGCGACGGCTCGGCGTCGTTCCGCAGGAGCCGTTCTTGTTCTCCGGCACGGTCCGGGACGCCATCGCCTACGCTCGGCCGGATGCCTCCGACGCCGAGGTCGTGGCGGCGGCGCGGGCGGTCGGCGCCCACGCGTTCATCACCCGCCTGGCCGACGGCTACGATCATCTGGTCGGCGAACGCGGCCGGGGACTGTCCGCCGGCCAGCGTCAGCTCCTGGCGCTCGCCCGCGCGGAGCTCGCCGACCCGGACATCCTGCTGTTCGACGAGGCGACCGCGGCGCTCGACCTCGCGACGGAGGCTGCGGTCACGGCAGCCTCGGAGGCGGTGGCCACCCGGCGGACCACGATCATCGTCGCCCATCGGCTCACCACGGCGGCCAGGGCCGACCGGGTGGTCGTGATGGCGGACGGCCGGGTGGTCGAGCAGGGGCCGCACGCCGAGCTGGTGCACGCCGGCGGCCCGTATTCCCGCCTGTGGGCCGCCTTCACCGCGGAGTCGGTCACGCCCGCGGAGTCCGTCACGCCCGTGGATCTCAGCCCGACCGCGGACAGCGGTGCTGACCGGCGAGCGGCTGGCTGACCGGCGAGGGCGACCTCATTCCGTAATGTCATGGTTCGCCCTCAAGTCTGAGGGGATGCCCTCACGGGGCGACGAGCGAGCCCGCCCGCCGCCCCGATCGACCGAGCGGTCACCCGGGGCCGGCGGCGATCAGAGGAGGGGATCATGAAGGCGAACGGTCTGTTGATGGAGATCGCCTGGCCACGGCTGCCCAGCGGAATCGCCACACCAGGTGAACTCGCCGACCGGCTGGACGCCGACCTGCGGGACCGCGCCAGGGTCGCCGCGTTCGACGAGCACGGTCTGTGGGTCCGGGTCCACCAGCCGCACCAGGTCGAGGCGCTCGCTGCCGAACTCGCCTATAAGCTCTCCCAGGTTGGCGCGCCCGATCAGACGTTCCTCTCCTGGCACGACGAGCTGGGTGATCATCGTCGTTCGCTGAGCGGCCGTCGGATCGGGATGCACCGCAAGGTCGCCTGAACATTCCGGCGAATTCTCGACGAGGTCCCGGGAAGCCCGGGAAGCCTAGAAGATGGTGGATCGGCCCGGTCAGCCCTCGGTCAGCCCCCGATCGGTCGGCTGGCGGTCAGCCCGCGGCCGGCTGGAGGGTCTCCCGAGCGATCGCGGTGCCGAAGCGGACGGCGCCAGGGGACGGGACCGGGCAGGCTGTCATCGGCTTCTGGGGCAACGGACAGAAGTGGACCCCGTCGGGGCTGCGGACCGTGACGACCCCGCCGGGCTCGCAGGTCTCGCCCGCGGCACAGGGCATCGTCGAGGTGAACCGGCCGTCCATGGTCAGGACCCGACCCGCGGGGACCACCCGGGTACGTTCGTGCTCCGCGGCGATCTGGCGCCACAGGCGGTCCAACGGGGTCATCCCGGCCTCGTCGACCGTCTGGTCACGCCGTGGCGGCGCATCCACGAGGACGACTTCGATGCCCTGATTCGTCAGCATCGTGACGGCCTTCGTCACGTCCTCCCGGTAGGCCGTCACCAGGTCACGACCCTGCATACAGGGCGTCACCTGGTTGCCGGAGAACACCAGAACCGCGGTGGTCGGCCGCCAACGCCGCGCCTGGTCGCGGATGTCCATGAGCCAGTCGCAGGGAGCCGTGCCACCCCAGGTGCGCACCAGCACGGCGGTCCCGCCGTCCGCGCGGGCCGCCTCGTCGAAGGCGTCACCCGCCTCCCAGGCGAGCGAGTCGCCCCACAACGCCACCCGTGGCCTGTCGTCGGAGGTCCTGTTCACCACCAGGGCACCCCCGACCAGGACGATCGCGACGACGAACAGCCAGCCGATCGGTCCCCGCCGTCCGATCCGCACGGTCCGCCCCTTCCTGCCCCGCCGCGCCGGCCGGTATCACCGGATCCCCGATCACGTCCGACCCTGCCCGGCTGCCCACCACCTCATCGTGCTTCCTGCCCGGCGCTGTTCTGGTGACGGGTGTGCCGTCCCCACGAGCGGACATTACTGAACGTACCGCCCATAGCTGTTCTATCCAGAGACCCGAGTAGCTCCGCTAGCGCGGGCGGTCGTGGCCGAGACGGAGGCTGGGGGCGGGGCATGGCGGTACCCGTGGCGGTGGGCATGGGGGCGCCGGTCGGAAGGCGAGACCGGATCTGTGGGAGAGTTTTTGCCATGACGCGGTCCGTTGCGACGCGCAGGCCCGCCATGGCACGCCGTGCCGCCGCCACGGCGTTGACCCTGGGCGGCGCGGCCGGGCTCACCTACGGCATTCCGTCGCTCACCACACTGCGTCGACTACGGCTGCGGTGGACGCCGGCGCTCGCAGGGCTCGGCGCGCCCGATCACGTCGCGCTCACCTTCGACGATGGTCCGGATCCCGTGTCCACGCCACAGTTTCTCGACGTGCTCGCCGAACTCGACGTGCGGGCGACGTTCTTCGTCCTCGGTGGTCTGCTGGAACGCGCACCGACGTTGGCGCGGGAGATGGCCGCCGCCGGGCACGAGCTGGCCGTGCACGGCTGGGATCATCGCCCGATGCTGTTGCGCGGTCCCCGCTCCACGCACGACCATCTCGCCCGCACCCGGGACCTGGTCGTCGAGATCACCGGTCGCGCGCCGCGGTTCGTCCGGCCGCCGCACGGCATCCTCTCGGCCGGGCTGCTCGTCGCGGCCCGCCGCCTCGACCTCAGCCCCGTCCTGTGGTCGGCATGGGGACGCGACTGGACGGCCGAGGCGACGCCGGGCAGCGTGCTGGGCACCCTCGCCCCCGACCTGTGCGGGGGCGCCACGGTGCTGCTGCACGACTGTGACTGCACATCGGCCCCCGGGGCCTGGCGCAGCGCGCTCGGGGCTCTGCCCGGGATCGCCGCGCGCTGCGACGACGCCGGCCTGCGCCTTGGACCACTCGCCGAGCACGGCCTACCGGCCTGGTCGAATCCTCCTTCTGGCAGGAGCGGCCGGGCAGGTCAGACGGCCGGGTAGAGGGAGTAGCTCGGGAAGTTGCCGACGAGCCGCTCGTCGGCGTCCGTGCCTACGGTGACGGCCCTGGCCAGATGGACACCGCCGACGAAGGCCCCCTTCCAGGAGGCGCCGCGGCCACCGAACGGCTCGTCCCGGTCGCCGCGGGAGCGCGGCTTGTTGACTCCGACCTTGAACGCCTGCAGCTCCCCGGCGAGCCGGCGGGCATGGGACTCGTCGTCGCAGGCCAGTGAGGCAACCAGCGCGCCGTTGGAGGCGTTCATCGCCGCCAGCAGCTCAGCCTCCGAGTCGACGACGACGATGGTGTCGACCGGGCCGAACGGCTCCGCGTGGTGCAGCGCGGACGACGCCGGCGGGCTCAGGATCGCCACCGGCGGCACGTAGGCGGAGGTGTCCTGCCCGGGGATGAACCGGCCGTCCGCGAGGTCTCCGCGGTAGATCGGCACGCCGCCCTTCGTGATCGCCTCGTCGATCTTCGCGGCCAGCTCGGTCGCCTTGTCCGCGGTGATGACCGGGCCGTAGTCCAGCTCGGGCAGCTGGTCGGTGTCGTCGGCGACGGCGAGGGGATGGCCGAACCGGACGCCGGAGACCACCGGCAGGTACATCTGGAGGAACCTGTCGAACAGTTGGCGCTGGACGACGTAGCGGGGGTAGGCGGTGCAGCGCTGCTTGCCGTACTCGAAGCCCTTCTTCAGATGGGCGGCGAGCACGTCCCACTGGGAGAAATCCCAGATACCCCAGGCGTTGAGGCCCTCCTGCTCTAGGAAGTGGYGCTTACCGGTGTCGACCAGGGCAGCGGCGACCTGGCCACCCGCCGACCGGCCGCCCAYGAAGGCCAGGCAGCCGATCTCGGGGGCGCGGACCAGCGCCGAGCTCAGCCGGGAACCCGATCCGGAGACCAGCGAGACCKGCAGACCCTCCCGGCGGGCCAGTGCGCTCGCCAGGGTCAGGCAGGCGGCGCCGCCGTCGGTCGGGGTCTTGGCGATGGTGCCGTTGCCGGCGAGGATCTGGACGAGCACGGCATGCATGAGCACGCTCATCGGGTAGTTCCAGCTGGCGATGTTGCTCACCGGACCGGGTAGCGGGGTGCGCCCGGCGATCATGCCGTCGATCTCGTCGATGTACCAGCGCACCCCGTCGAGGGCACGGTCGACGTCGGTGCGCGCCAGTCGCCAGGGCTTGCCGATCTCCCAGACGAGCAGGAGAGCCAGCAGGTCGCGGTGGGCGTCCATGGCGTCAACGGCGGCGCGTACTCGGGCCTTGCGCTCGGGCAGCGCCACGTCGCGCCAGTGCTTGTGGTCGTCGAGAGCGGCCCGGATCGCATCCCGGGCCTCGTCCTGCTCGATCATCGGGGGCCCGGCGATCGGTGTGCCGTCGACGGGGGACAGGCTGTGCAGTGGATTTCCAGTTCGATGCCAGTGCCCGCCCCAGAGATTACGGAGGCGGTCCTCGTCGAACGCCTCGGGGGCAACCTGGCGGCAGGTGGTGAACGCCTCGGACCAGGTGGTACCCGGCTTAATGTGGAGTCGTGGCTGGGAGCTGCTGGATGCTGCGGCCATACCGGTGATATTKACGGTCATCCGCCGATCACGCCAGGCAAAGCGGCCCACTATTTCGAGGATTCTTAGATGACTGTATCAGATTAATAACTCTCGGTAATTTCCTGCATAAACCGTCATGTGGTCACTCATCGCCCCCGCTCGATATCCAATGATCTTGCTGGTGCTGCTGCTGGTGCTGCTGGTGCTGCTGGTGCTGCTGGTGCTGTTGGTGCTGCTGGTGCTGCTGGTGCTGTTGGTGCTGGCTTGCCGCTCTGGTCGCCGGGGTCGTTGCCAGGAGGAAACCGGGCGCGACTCGCCACGCGAACATGGTCCTATGCGGGTGGGTGRCAGCGTCCACCGCGTACTATTTCCGGCATGTCGGATGCGTTTATCGGGCAAGATGGTGGCACCACTTCGGCGCCGTCACGACCTCGGGTGTGTACTTCATCACGTAGAGTGGGATGGTGTCCGAACCGCCTTTCGTTCGCGTCCGGGTTGCCGCCGCTCGGACCATTCGATCCTGATTCCCGGATGTGTGATGACGGCCAGTGTCGTGCCGCCGTCGGCCGCTGAAGCCGACTCCGTCGAGGGCTCCGCGCTGATCCGGGTCCTCGTAGTAGATGATCATGAGTTGTTCCTTCAGGGCCTGCAGACGGTCCTGGAGATCGAGGAGGACATCAGCGTCGTCGGCCGGGCCGGTAACGGTCAAGAGGCTCTGACCTTGGCCTCCGGGACATCGCCGGACATCGTCCTGATGGATGTCCGGATGCCGGGCCGGRACGGGATCRCCGCGGCGGGTRCCATCAAACGTGCTGTTCCGCGCACGCGTATCGTGATGCTCACGGTCTCGGACGAGGAGTCTGACCTGTTCGAGGCGATCAAGGCGGGTGCGGTCGGGTACCTGCTGAAGTCGATTCCGCCGCACGAGGTGGCCGACGCGGTGCGGGCTGTCCACAATGGGCAGAGCCTGATCAGTCCTTCGATGGCATCGAAGTTGATGGTCGAGTTCGCCACGATGGCCCGGGGTACCGAGGACCGTCCTCGGGCGCACGCCCCGCACCTGACCGCGCGAGAACTCGAGGTACTGAAGCTGGTCGCTGAGGGGCGCGCGAACCGCGAGATTGCCCGCAAGCTGTTCATCAGTGAGAACACGGTCAAGAACCACGTTCGTAACATCCTGGACAAACTGCAGCTGCACTCGCGGATGGAGGCCGTGATGTACGCGGTTCGTCAGGGGCTGTTCGACATCGAGTGAGCCCGGCGGGGCCRCACGGTTGCCACGGTGGGCCTCTGTCCGCCAACCCGCGGGGCCTGGTCGGCGGGATATTGCTCTGGGGTGGGTGACGGGACTTGAACCCGCGGCCACCGGGACCACAACCCGGTGCTCTACCAGCTGAGCTACACCCACCAGAACCTGGCTGCCATGCCGAAGGAGGAGACCCGGCCGGACCGGAGATCCTCCGACCGGTGCGAATCCGGGATATTCCGAATCCGGGACGTTCCACCCACGCCGCCTGACCAAGCGAAGCTATCGTACCGGTCCGCGCCACTGGATGGGCAAGGGGGTTACCCCGGTCATGCCCGCCGCGCTCTGCGAGATCACTGCCCGTTCAGGCGGGCGGTGGAAGGTCTCCCGTCCAGCCGCGCGGGTGAACCGGCCGGGTCGTCCGGTTGCGGGTGCTCGGAGCCTCCGGCGGTCAGGGAGGCCAGCGACGCATCGGCCTGGTCGCGGATCTCGGCGGCGATCGCGCGGGCCTGCTCGGTGCCCGGCCCCGGCTGGGGAACGAACACGGCCCGTCGGTAGTAGCGCAGCTCCTCGATGCTCTCCTGGATGTCCGCCAGGGCCCGGTGGCCGCCGCGTTTGACCGGAGCCGCGTAGTAGGCCCGCACGTACCAGCGGCGGGCGAGCTCCTTGATCGACGAAACGTCGATCATGCGGTAGTGCAGGTGAGCGTCCAGCGACGGCAGATAGCGTGCGAGGAAGGTGCGGTCCGTGGCGATCGAGTTGCCGCACAACGGGGCCTTGCGCACCTCGGGAATCCGGGTGCGGACGTAGTCGAGGAGCTGGCGCTCCGCGTCGTMGAGGGACAAGGTGGACGCCCGGACGGCGGCGGTCAGGCCCGAGGCCTCGTGCATCTCGCGGACGACCGGCTCCATGGTCTGCAGCGCCTCCTCCGGCGCCGAGATGACCAGGTCGATGCCCTCGTCGAGGATGTTGAGCTCACTGTCCGTGACCAAGCAGGCCACTTCCAGGAGTAGATCCGACGCGGCGTCCAGGCCGGTCATCTCGCAGTCGATCCACACCAGTCGATCCATCCCGCTG
The DNA here is from genome assembly GCF_002099325.1 of Frankia sp. KB5. NCBI lineage: Bacteria > Bacillati > Actinomycetota > Actinomycetes > Frankiales > Frankiaceae > Frankia > Frankia sp. KB5. Next base: position 28,363 of record NZ_MRUJ01000166.1, read on the forward strand.
ACACTATGGTCTGCGGTCGCCGTCGTCACGTGCACCCTCGGGTTCTCGTCGTATGGCTGAGTGCCCGCTCCGTCGAGATCATCCTATAGTCCCTGCTCCGTTACTGACGGTGAAGCTGATGGAGATCTGAGTGTTCCYGGCTCCGACCAGGATCGCGGTCAGGGTGTACAGCCCGTCCGGGACCTCGGAGGTCTGCCATCCGCCGGGATGCGGCGTGAACAGGTACGGCGGGCCTGGGAGATCCCGCCGGTACGGCCCGGTCGGTCCGTTCAGCACGTACGTCAGGGGGCCGGCGTAGCCCGTCGTTTCCACCCGGATGATGCGGAAGCCGGAGATGGTCTCGCCCTGGTGGATGCCGGCGAAGGTGAACGGTGYGACGGACATCGTCGACGACGGCGTGGGCATGGCGCCCGGGCCGGACCGGGATGGACGACCGTCGGGTGCGGGGGATGCCGCCGGGGTCGGACCGGACCGGGGTTCCTGGCTGTGATAGCCKAACACCAGGATCGRCATCAGGACCAGGGCAGCGAAGAACAGCGCAAGACCGACCCAACCCCGCCTGAGGGCATCCACGCTGACTGCGTCCCTCCGCCATGCCGCCCATGGGTTCGGGTCACTTTAATGGGCGGGAAGGTGATCGACTCCCGCGGCCTGGGACCGACCGGGATCGAAGCGCGCAGTCGGGCCGGGGGAGGGAGGAAGTGGGCCGACGGCGGGTTGACGGGCACGCCGCCCGCCGCGGCGTCGGATCGGTATGGGTTGTCCGGATCGGCATGGGTTGTCCGGATCGGCGCGGGAGGCGCAGCCGCTTGTCGATGCGGCTGCCGAGGGCAGAACGATCTAGCGGGTGCGCCTGCGCCGGCCGGGTGGCCGGTTCGGCGGATGGGCGGGCCCGCGATTGTCCCGCGGTCGCTGGCGCACCCCTTGCCGACTGAGCCCCAGGATGCGCTGCTGTGCGATGCGCTCCTGCCGAAGACAGCGACCACGATCCACGCCCCGACCGTAGCCGCCATCTGCGTCTTCCGCGTCCCTCGTCACATGGTGTTTACCTTGTCCCCGGCGTGTCGCTGGCTCTCGCTCACCCTCCTCCCCGGCCCCTGGGCCGCCCCTGGTCGGCCTTCGGACGGCCGGTGACCCTCAGGGCCGGCGGGTGACCCTCAGGGCCGGCGGGTGACCCTCAGGCGGCCAGCGGGGTGGAGGAGCGCCCGCCGTGGCCCGGCCGGTCGGCGCGCCCGGTGGCGAAGGCGGGCTCCAGGGCCAGGTCCAGCACCTCCCGGACGTCGGTCACCAGGTGGACGGTGAGCGCGTCGCGCACCGGCGCCGGGACGTCGTCCAGGTCCGGGCCGTTACGCGCCGGCAGCAGCACCGTGGTGATGCCGGCGCGGTGCGCGGCGAGCAGCTTCTGCTTCACCCCGCCGATCGGCAGCACGCGCCCGGTCAGCGACACCTCGCCGGTCATCGCCACATCCGCCCGGACCGGCCGACCGGACAGCAGCGACGCCAGGGCCGTCGTCATCGTTACCCCGGCGCTCGGCCCGTCCTTCGGCACCGCACCCGCGGGGATGTGCACGTGGACACCGCGGTCGGCCAGATCGCCGACGGGAAGTTCCAGCTCCACCCCGCGCGAGCGCAGGTAGGACAGCGCGATCTGCGCCGACTCCTTCATCACGTCGCCGAGCTGCCCGGTCAGGGTGATCCCGGCCCCGCCGGTCTCCGGGTCGGCCAGCGACGCCTCGACGAACAGGACGTCACCGCCGGCGCCGGTCACCGCCAGGCCCGTCGCCACTCCCGGGAGGGCGGTGCGCTCCGCCGACTCCGGGGTGTGCCGCGGCCGGCCGATGTAGCCGGGCAGGTTCCCGGCATCGATCGTCACCGGCAGGGTGGCCTCGCCGAGCGCCACCCGRGCGACGATCTTGACGGGGTAGAGAAAAGTTGCGATGACCCCAGATGTGGCAGGGGACCCCAGCGAGGCCCGCATGCTCGGGGCTTCGCCGGGGTCCCAAGGGCCAGCCGA
>NZ_MRUJ01000167.1:0-23028 GCF_002099325.1 Frankia sp. KB5
CCACCTACAGCAAGATCCCTAAACCAGGTGAATGCTTACCCTGTTTCGCCCCCGAAATGTAGAGGGCCGGTGCCCGGACGGGGTGGGTCCTGAGCACCGGCCGTGGGCCGGCGGTCTCGCTGACGCCGTGGCCGCGTCAGCCTTCGCCGGCGGCTTGTCTCGTCAGCGTCTGTAGGACGCGACGAAAGCGGTGTCCGCCCCGATCGGGCCGATCTTGCCGGCGCCGCCCGGATTACCGATCGGAGCATCCCGACCAGGCAGGATGTCGGTGAAGAACCGGGCCTCGTCCGCGATGAACTCGGCCTCGCTCGCCGGCACGATCCGGGTACTCTTGATCGCGTCGACCGGACAGACCGACGCGCAGGCTCCGCAGTCGATGCACTCGTCCGGGTTGATGTACAGCTTGCGGCTGCCCTCGTAGATGCAGTCGACCGGGCACTCCTCCACGCAGGCGGTGTCCTTGACATCAATGCAGGGCGACAGGACGACAAACGTCATCGGAGCCTTCTTCCCCGTTCGCCTGCGGTCACGGGAAAATCGTAACAGGATGCCGCCGGCCGGGGTGGGTGGAACTGTAAAGGACAGGTAAACAACTCGTCCGTAGGGCAACGAATTTCGATGGCCCGAAACGGGGGGCGAGGAAATCTTCAGGGATATTTTTAACCATGAGATTTTCCTTGCCTGTAGCCGGGCCGTCCGGGCCCGTCCGCCGGAGGGCGGTGGCACCCGCGCCGGCGTGTCCTCAGCCGGTCTTGACGACGGTCTGCGGGCACCACCGTCCGTTGGGCCGCCGGCGCGGCGGGTCCTCTGTCGCCGGTTCAGACGTCGGTGTTGCCGGGGGGCTGAACCTGGGCGGTTGATGGAGCGTGTCCCGGCGAGGCCGGGGTTACGTGCCCGAGCGGCGCCGTACCGTCCCCCGCCTCGTGCCGCTCGGCGCGGAAACGCCTGAAGGCGGCGAACGCGCGCGGGCCGTAGACCGACGCCGGTCCGCCGTTCATCAGCAGTGCCACCCCGATGGCCTCGGCCGCCTCCTGGCAGGTCGCACCCTGCCGGACGGCGCCGTGAGCGTGTGCCTCGATGCAACCGTCGCACTGGGTGCTCACGGCGAGCGCCAGTGCGATCAGCTCCTTCGTGCGGCTGTCCAGGGCGCCGTCACGGAGAGCCGCGTCGCCCAGGGTGCCGAGCCCCCGGTATACGTCCGGGATCAGCCGACGCAGTTCGCGGGCATGCGGGCGGATCTCGTCTTGGACCGGGCTGCCGGAGCTCATGACCCCTTGCCTTCCCGCCGGGGACGACCGGGAACCGCCACGCCGGGAACGGCCGAAGCCCGGCCTCGTGCCCGGGCGGTCGGGGTAGCCGGGCGGTCGTGGGGTCGTGGGTGCCCGGGCGGTCGCGGCGAGGCCGAAAACGGTGAGCCTCGGCTCGTCCTCGGACTTGTCCCTGTTAGGGGGGCGACAGACCACTTCCATTGGCGTACCGTCAGACATCGCCAAAGTCCGTGCATCGATTCCGGGGTGTCCGGTTACCGTTCCGGGCCGGACGGACTCCGCCCGCGCCTGCTCGCGGCCCCGCTCACGCTCTCGAGGAGCGGCCGTCCCGCGCCGTAGGCGCTGATTGTCCTGTCCGCCCTGGCCCCGCTTTACATCCCCTACCCCCGCTTCTCGTCCGGCTGCCATGCCATGGCGGCCTCTACTTCGAGGTATCCAGATGACGACGAGTGTCCGTACGGACCCGTTCGACGTACTGCTGGTTGAGGACGACCCGGGGGATGTCCTCATGACCCGCGAAGCGTTCGCGGATGATCGGATCAACGGCAGGCTGCATGTCGTGAACGACGGCATCCAAGCCATGGCGTTCCTTCGCCGGGAGGAGCCCTTCACACAGGCCCCGGCGGCCGACCTGATCCTGCTGGACCTCAACCTGCCGCGCCGGGGYGGCATCGAGGTGCTGGCCGAGGTCAAGGCCGACACCGACCTGCGACGCATCCCCGTCGTGGTGCTCTCCACCTCGGGCGCAGCCGAGGACATCCTGCGCAGCTACAACCTGCACGCCAACGCCTACGTGACGAAGGCGGTCGATTTCGACCGGTTCGTCGACGACGTGCGGTTCATCGACGACTTCTTCATCACCGTGGTTCGGTTGCCCGGGCGCTGATCTGGTCGCTCGTCAGGTGCACATGGCCCATGATCGAGCGGTGCCCGCCGACGGCGTCGGTCAACTACTGCGGTGAGACTACCGGCCTGCCAACACAACATCGGCCAACGCAACATCGGCGCGCGGCTCCCACGGGAGCCGCGCGCCGACGCGTAAGGCTGGGGGTGGTACGGCCTCAGACGGGCTGGACGTTGTCCGCCTGCGGTCCCTTCTGGCCCTGCACGATCTCGAACTGGACGCTCTGGCCCTCATCCAGGGACTTGTAGCCGTCCGCCACGATCGAGGAGTAGTGGACGAACACGTCCGGGCCGCCACCGTCGACGGAGATGAATCCGAAGCCCTTCTCCGCGTTGAACCACTTGACGGTACCCTGCGCCACGATTATTTCTCCTTGCCGCGCTCCCGGTAAGCGTCCTTCGCGTACCGGCCTCGCCCCAGACCCCGGCCRGTGCCGTGGTCCAGTCGTGCCGTTCTCTGCGTAGGTCACGCACGGAAGAACAAGCAACACCTACAGCCTACCCCTCCACCGACGTGGTGTGCCCGCTTGGCTCTTGTCCCGTCCGACTCGATGCGAAGCAGCTGGCGAAACGTCGGTTATCGGCACCCAGCGAGTGTAGTAGCCGGGGGCCGGCGCTCGCGTAGCCGCTGCATCTCGGCGTCGGCGATGATGACCCGGGACCTGCCATCCGGGTGGCGCCGCGGGTGGCGCCGCGGGTGATCCACCCCGGTAGATCCGGGCGTCGAGGGCTGGGCAGGATGGCCGGTCACGGGGGACGAGGGGAAACCGTGGTGCGACGAGAGCGAACGTCGTGGGTGCCGCATCTGTCGATGTGGTGAAGGCCATCGGGTCCCGCCTCTTCTCAGGGCTGCCAGCGGACGGTGAGTCGGCTGTTCGGCCGATCGACGCGGTGTCCGGCGACGGTCTGGTCCTCCAGGGTGTCCGCGGCATGGGCCGTTACGACAGGTTCGGCGGGGCCTTCTTTGCGCCACTGGTGCAGCAGATCGGTGAGGTGCGCGGTGAGGGTGGCCGCGTGGGGTCCGTGGGCGGTGACGCCGAGTTCGTCGGTGTCGGATGCGAGGGGACGCAGGGTGACGTAGGCGATGGTGGTGCCGTCGTGGATGGTGGCCCCGRCCCAGCGCCGTGTCGGAGTGAGCTGGCTGTCAGGGCGGACGGTGGTGTCGACGGCGAGGCGGCCGAAGCGGGCGCCCATGGTGACGAGCCACAGGTCGAGGTGCGCGGTCGGTTCGTCGTCGTGGATCGTCAGCCCCGTCCATAGGTTGTGGGGTGGGCTGGCCGCCGCGGCGCGCAGCGCCGGCTCGTCGGCGGGGTCGTGGTCGTCGACGTGCAGGGCGACACCGTCTGCGAGGGCGAGGGTACGGCCGGTGTGGGCGTCGGCGCCACGTAGGGGGACGAATCCGCAGACGAGCGCCGAGCGGCTGACGAGCCGGCCCGGCTCAACGGCGTCGAGCGGGAGGGAGCGGGTCAGGCCGCTTCCGTGGAGACGGAGAGGCACGACGATACGACCGGCGGGGGCGAGCTGGTTCCACCAGCCCTTGGCCAGGTCCCAGGCCCCGGCCGTGATGACGATCCGATCGTAGGGCGCTCCGCCCGGGTGGCCMGCCGCACCATCGGCGTGGACAACGTCCACGCGTTCGTAACCGGCCTTGACCAGTGCGGTGCGCGCGCCTGCGGCGAGCTCCTCGTCGATCTCGATGGTGGTGACCTGGCCGGTCGGGCCGGTGAGTTCGGCGAGGAGTGCTGCGTTGATGCCGGTGGCGGTGCCGATCTCCAGGACGCGGTGGCCGGGGTGGACGCCGGCCTGTTCGAGCATGGCGGCGACGAGGCTGGGTTGGGATGCTGAGGACAGCGCGGTGCCGTCGGGGGCGCGGCGGGTGACGACGACCTGGGGGGCGTAGGCGGTTTCCAGGTCGACGTCGGGCAGGAACAGGTGTCGCGGGACCGTGCGGAACGCGGCTTCGACCTGGGCGGTTCGGAATGTGCCCCAGCGGTGGATGTCGGCGACCAGGTTGTCGCGGAGCTGTTCGGGGGTGCGGGTGGTCATCGTGGTCACCGTTCGTCAGGGATCGGGCCGGGGTCATCGAAGATGATGGCGGCGGTGGTGTGGGCGAGCTGCGCCTGGTCGGCGGCGGGGAAGCCGAGCCGGTTCCAGGCGAACAGGATGTGATGGGCAAGAACGGCGCGGAGGCCGCGGGTGAGCTGGCCCTGGTTGGCGAGGTTCGCGAGTGACCGACCCGCGTGCCGGAACGCTGCCGGCCACGCCGGTAGCGCTTTGAGGGGCTGCACGGTGCGGGCGGCGAGAAGTTGCCGGACGGCGTTTCGGGTAGCCGCCGTGGCGGCGGGCTGCCGCGCACTGGCCTGGCGGGTGCGGCGGTGACTGGCGACGCGGGTCCAGACGTCACCCTGTTCGTAGTAGTCCTGGCCAGCTGACCTCAGCAGCGCCGCGGCCAGCACGAGTCCGACCTCGGCCCGATGCTCGGGGCGGGCTCGGTCGAGGTGGGCGAGGACGTTGCGGCTGTCGTGGTGGAAGAGCTGATGCGCGACGTCCATGCCGGCGGGGCCACCGAAGGCGTGGATCTCAGGCTCGTAGACGGCGGGTGCCCAGCGGTGGACYGCGTCGCCGTTGAGCACGGCGCGGAGCCTGCCGTCGCCGGACTCCGCGGGGTTGCGCCCGTCCCGATTTGGGCCTGGGCGCCAGCGGATCCGCCAGGAGGCTGCCTTCCTGGTGAACCACCACAGGCTGATCCCGTCCGTCTGCTCAGCTGAGGTCAGCAGTGGTGCCAGCTGGGTAACCCCCAGATGTTCGGCGGCACGCCAGTCTTGGCACCACACCGTAGCGCTCTGTGGCGGTCTATGATGGTCACGCGAGCCTTAAGGAGTGGGCCGAGTCGCAGGCCGTGGCGTACGTGACCGCGCGCCGTTGGTACGCGGCCGGTGTGCTCCCGGTTCCGGCGCGCAAGGTCGGTGGGCTGATCCTCGTCGGCGGACATGCGGCAGGGCCGGTCCGCGCCACGCCGTTCAAAGGACCTCATCCCCAGCGCGGTGGGCGTCCATCTGGCCCCGCTGGCCGGGACCGATGGCCCCTGATCAATACCGTTCATCGTCCTAACCTCGGCATGGCAGGTACAAGACGTCAGGGGGGCGTGATGAACGGACCGAGAACGAAGTCAGCCGATGCGCTCGCGCGCGACGTGATCCGGACCGCCCATGGGCAGGACATGATCATCGGACGGCTTCCCCTGGATGGGGAGGGCCAGGGCGCCAGCCAGATCATTCTGAACGTCGGCTGCCAACGGCACGACCGCGGCGAGGAGTGGGCGCACCTGACCGTGCCCGAGGCGCGGCAGCTGGCCGGACGGCTGCTGGCGCAGGCCGCGGCAGCCGAACGCGACCGCGAGGATGCCGTCGGGACAGCAGACTCGGCGCTTGACCGCGGGCGGGACACGGCTGGGTCCGGAGACGGTCACCCGGGCCGGATCGATGTGGCCTACCTTGCGGGTGAGTCRTACGCGATCGGGGTCCGTGGACACGAGATGCTGGTTGACCAGCCGCTGCGGCACGGTGGTGACGACATCGCGGCGACGCCGACAGAGTTGTTCGTCGCCTCACTCGCATCCTGCGTCGCCTTCTACGCCGGCCGGTACCTCACCCGCCATGGCGTGTGCCGGGACGGTCTGCGGGTTGCTGCCGAGTTCGACATGGCGACTGACCGACCCGCCCGGGTGGCGGCGGTGCGGCTGCGAATCGCCGTTCCCGCCAGTCTGCCGGAACGGCGCCGGCCCGGCCTCGTAGCGGTGGCCTCGCACTGCACCGTCCACAACTCGCTGCACCAGCCGCCCGACGTCGGCATAGAGATCGCCTGATAAAGGCCGCTACCGGTTYGGGTACCTACCGTGGGCGATCATGGGTAGGCCGTCCTTCGGTCGCAGGGTGACCAGGGGTTGCGGTGTGACGGGCAGGCCGGGTACGGGGGTGAAGGACCAGCGGCGGGCGATAGCGGCCAGGGCGAGCACGCCTTCGGTGATGGCGAAGGTGTTGCCGATGCACTGGCGGGGGCCGGCGCCGAACGGGAAGTAGGCGAAGCGAGGCCGCATCTTCGGCCCGGCGTCGGCCGGCTCATCGGCGGTGTCGGGCCCGGTCCAGCGGATGGGGTCGAAGAGTTCCGGTCGCGGCCACCAGCGCTCGTCGCGGTGCACCACCCATTGGCTGAAGACCAGGGTGGAGCCGGCGGGCAGGCGGTAGCCGGCGACGTCGCGGTCTTCGACGAGGTGGCGGCCCATGGCCCAGACGGGCGGGTACAGCCGCATCGCCTCGCTGATGACCGCGTTGGTGTAGGGCAACTGGGGCAGGTCGTCGATCGTCGGCCGCCGCTCGCCGAGCACCCGGTCGAGTTCGGCCTGCAGAGTCGCCAGTACTTCCGGATCCCGGCCGAGTAGGTGGAACGTCCAGGTCAGTGCGTTAGCGGTGGTCTCGTGGCCGGCGAGCAGGAGGGTGAGCGCCTCGTCGCGGACCTGGGAGTCGTCCATCGACGCGCCRGTGTCGGCGTCGCGGGCGGTCAGCAGCAGGGACAGCAGGTCGTTACCGGTGGCGCCGGTGGCGCGGCGGTCGGCGATCAGATCGTGGACGACGCGGTCGAGCGCGTTCCGGGCGTCTCGTCGGCGCCGGGGCGCCGGGAGCGGTAGCCGTTCGAGGGTAGTGAAGCCGGGAAGTTGGGCTCGGCGGGCTGCGGGCATGTTCTGGTCGAGAGCGGCCCGAATGACGTCGACGACGTGGCTGTCCAGGTCGACGTCGAACAGGGTCCGGGCGACGATCGCCAGGGTCATCTCGGTCATCTCGGTGTGCACGTCGAGGCGCTGCCCGTCCCGCCAGCCGTCGGCGGTCTTGTCCGCGATGGCCGCGAAGGCGTCGGCGTAGCCGGCGATCCGCTGCTTGTGGAACAGCGGCTGCAGCAGCCGGCGCTGCTGGCGGTGGGTGTCCCCGGCGCTGGTCAGCAGGCCCTGGCCCAGCAGCAGTGCCAGCGGCTGCACCACCGTTCGCCGGGAACCGGCGCCGCGGCGTACGGCACCTTTGGCGTAGGCCCGGTGTCCGCTGACCAGGGCGTCAGCGATCGCGTCCGGGTCGGTGACGAGGAAGGCCGACACCGGCCAGCTCGCCAGGCGCACCACTGGCCCATGGGCGCGGGCCAGCTCGTTGAGCCGGGTGAGCGGGTCGGCACGCAGCCGCCGGATCGCCTCGACCGGCCCCTCTCCCGAGCCGGGCACCCTGTCGGAGGTCTTGATGTCGGAGGTCTTGGCTGTGGATGGTGGCGCGGCGACGGAGCGGACGTGGGGAGCGCGGCTCATCACGACTTCCTTTCGGGCGGAGATGGGAGCGAGTGGGGTGGACGCAGGGGAAGCGGGCGCGCGGTGCTGAGGGCGCGCGGTGCTAATAGCCGATTAGCTGACGAGCACCACCGCGACGAGAAGGCCGATCTTCACGGCGAGGGCGACGTCGGCGGTCCGGCCGGTGGCGTGCGGCAGGCCGACCGCCGTCAGCAGGGTTACGGCGGCGCGCCGGACCGCCGGCCACAGCAGGACGGCCAGGCTCGCGCCGCACCCCGCGACGGCCAGTCGAAGGCCCACCGGGCCGGCAGCGACGACGCCGGCGATGGTCGACGCCGCGATAAGGGCGAATGCCTTGACAGCCGCGAAGGCCGTGACCGTCCGGCGAGCGCGGAGCAGAAGGGCGGACACGGCCGCGGACACGGCGACCATGACCAGAGCGGTCAGCGGGGTCAGCGGCTCGGGCCCAGTCTCGGCCAGGCGGGTGACATGCAGGTGCGGCAGCTGCTGTTCGAGCCGCAGTGCCGCTGCCGTCAGCACGGTGAGCGCAGCRACGCCGGCTTGCACACCGCGCAGGACCGCCACGGCCGCGACCACCAGGAGCAGACGGCGCAGACGTCTCCGGGCCGGCGTGCCCCCGTGGCCGACGAGCGGCCTGGTCACCGAATGTTCTCCTAAAGTCACTGGTCGCATGTGCGCCTACGCGGAGCAGGCCCACGCGATCGAACCGGCGAGCGTTCGGCCGCCGGTGCTCGTCGCCGAGAAGGAGACGTCGCCACCAGTAGCGGTRACCTGCGCGGTGGCCGGTACGGCGGTGACCGCGTAGTGGRCATCCGGGCCGGTCATCGACACGGTCACCGAAGCCTGGTAGCTCCCTGGCCCGTGGTAACCGGCCACCCGCACGACGTCCGAGACGGCGTAGCCGTGGACCGAGCCGCTCGCCGACGCCACGTAGCGGGCGCCCGCGGTCTGGCAGCTCACCACCGTGTCGACGTGGCCGGAGACCGCCACCGGGGAGGTGATGGCCACGGTCAGGGAGCCCGGCCCGCCGGCACCCTTCCCGACCGCATCCGTGGATGTCGCGGCAGCCGACGCCGCCGCCGACACCGGTGTCGTTGAGGTTGGCTGGTCGGCTGCCTGCCCGGCGGTCGCCGTCGCCGGCGCGGCGGTCACTACCCGGGCGCCAGGCTGGCAGGCCGCGATGGTAAGCAGCGCCGCGCCGGCAACGGTAGCCGTTGCGAGACCTCGACGGACCGGAGCCTGAAGGTTCATGGGAACGGGACACCTGCCTTCGGGAGATCGGAGATGGTCAGGTGGCCCCGACGGGTGACCGTGGGAGCCAGCCGGCTGGGTGCCACGGTTTCCGTGGACCGGCTGTGCCCGTGTCCCCTGCCAGCAAGGCAAGAACATCAGCCTGGAATGAGAACCCTTTTCCGGCAAGATGTGAGGCACATTCGGATCCGCAGTTTTCTTGCTATGACCGGGCAACCCGCGGAGGCGGTGAACGCGGCGTCACTGGTCGAAACGGGCCGGCCCGGTCAGAGGAGGTTGACGGGCCGGACCGCGGCCAATTCCTCCCCTGTGCCGGCGGGGAGGACGATGCGGACGGTGGTGCCGGCGCCGGGGGCGCTGTCGAGGGTGGCGGTGCCGTCGTGGGCGGCGGCGATGGCGGCGACGATCGCCATTCCGAGGCCGCTGCCGGTCCGGCCACCGCCGCGGCTGCCGGCCGCCGACGGTCCTCGAAGGCCGCCTGAATCTGGCCGAGCATGGTGTTGAGCGCCGCCGCGAGCTGACCGGTCTCGGTGCGCGGACGCCCCGGCGGGACCCGCCGAGCCAGGTCGCCGCCGGCGATGGCGGCCGCCGTACGGGTGATGTCCCGCAGCGGGCGTAGCCCCCGGCCGAGCAACAGCCAAGCCGCCGTACCGGTCAGCGTGAGTACGGCCGCACCAGCGGCGGCCTMGTCCAGGGTCACATCGGCGAACGTGAGCACCGGCGCCGGCGGCACCCTGGCCGGGTCTCCCGCACTCATCCCCACCTCTTCCCGCATCCCCACCTCTTTCCGCCGCCCTTCAGCCCTCGCCAGCCCGGCCGGCGGGCTCCACCCCCGGCCACTACGAGGTCAGYGGCTCGTCGCACCCCGCATTCCATACAAGAAAGATGTGAATTCCGTACGAAAGCGGGTGGTGAGACGTAGTGGCGTAGGTGGYTGTCGAACTCGTACTCGGCGCGGTCGGCACCACGCCGCCCGCTCCCGGCACGCTATGGCGCGAGCAGATCAAAATCATGGTTGGGCGGGTATGCCAGGCTGTGGGCATTCCCTTGCCCGCTTATGGGCGCCGACCAGAGGGGTTCGATGATCATCCGCTTCCCCCGCACGTCTTGGTTGCTCGCCGTGTTCGTCGCTGGCGCGGTCGCCCTCACCGGCTGCTCGGGGCCGCTTCGGCGCTCCGCGGCAGGCCCGGCAGAGCCCGCCAGCACCGCGACGGCTTCTACGCCGGCCGCTGTCCCGGTCGGATCGTCGGTACGGTCGATCAACGTCGGCGGCGCCACCCGCGCCTACCGGCTGTACCGGCCGCCGACTCTGCCCGCGCGGGCGCCGCTCGTCGTCATGATCCACGGCGGTTTCGGTGGCGCGGAGCAGGCCGAGAACTCCTACGGCTGGGACGCCGAGGCCGACCGCGGCCATTTTCTCGTCGCCTATCCCGAAGGGCAGAACCATGCCTGGTCCGTCGGCGGCGGTTGTTGCGGAAAGCCCGGTGCGACCGGCGTGGATGATGTCGCCTTCATCACTGGCATGGTAGCCGCCATCCAAGCCGCCGTACCGGTCGACACCGCCCGTATCTACGCCACCGGAATCTCCAACGGCGGCATGATGGACTACCGGTTGGCCTGCGACACCACCATTTTCGCCGCGATCGGACCCGATTCGGCGACCCTGCTCGGCACCTGCCCCGCACCGCGGCCAATCTCCGTCATCGCCATTCACGGCACCGCGGACCACACCGTACGCTACTACGGCGGCGAGGGTGACGGGGTCGCAAAAATCAACGGACCGGCCGTCCCGTTCGTGAACGCGATGTGGCGTACCGCCGATCATTGTGCCACCCCGGCCACAACCACTACGGAAAGCRTCACCACCTTTATCGCCACCTGCCCGCRGGGACGGGCCGTGGAACTGGTCACCATTGCCGGCGCGGGCCACCAGTGGCCCGGCGGTGCCCGCCACCCGACGGCCGAGCGAATCCTGCATCTCGACCCGCCGTCAACCGCCCTGAATGCCACCGCGACCATCTGGGCCTTCTTCACCCATCAGGCAAGGTGAACCGCACGCCGGCGGGACTCTCGTTCTCCTCGTCCGCGGCGCTGCTGTGGCGGGCGGGCCCTGACCCGGCTGGATCTGCCCGTCGTGACCCGCACCGAGGCGGCCGTCGCCCGGGCGACGGCTCGATGTGCGCTGACCCGGGCGCTGGCCGCCTGACGGCCGCGTGGCCCGCCCCACCGGGAGCAGATGATCCTCGTCGTCATACACTGCCCTGCGCGATCAGCAGGTGGCGTGTACCGGTGCGGAAGGGTCCATGTGAACGTCCTGGAAGCGGTGTTTCTCGGCGCGGTCGAGGGGCTGACGGAATTTCTGCCGGTGTCCAGCACCGGACATCTGACAATTTTGGAGAAGCTGCTCGGCCACGACATCGACGACCCGGACATCACCGCTTTCACCGCGATCATCCAGGTCGGTGCGGTCTTCGCCACCCTGCTTTACTTCCGGCATGATTTCCGGCGCCTTCTGGCGGCGTGGGGCCGCGGTGTGCGCGATCCCGCCTGGCGGGAGCATCCGGATTACCGGTTCGGCTGGGCCGTCATTCTCGGATCGATTCCCATCGGCCTGGTCGGGGTGGCCTTCAAGGATCAGATCGAGACCACGCTACGCAGCCTGTGGTTCGTCGGCGGTGCGCTGATCCTCTGGAGCGGGGTGATGGGGTACGCGGACCACGTCGGTACCCAGAAACGTCACGAGGAGGACGTGACGTGGAAGGACACCCTGGTGATCGGCATCGTGCAGTGCATGGCGCTGATCCCGGGTATCTCGCGATCCGGGGCGACCATGTCGGCGGGGTTGCTGCGTGGCCTGGACCGGGTGGCGGTGACCCGGCTGTCCTTCTTCCTGTCCATCCCGGCCCTGATGGCGGCCGCGGCGCTGCAGGTCCTCACGAAGTCCGACGACATCGCCGACGGGGTGGGCTGGCCGGCGACGATCATCGCGACCGTGGTCAGCTTTGCCGTCGCCTACGTCGCGATCGCCTGGCTGTTGAAGTTCATTGCCAGACACAGCTACAGYGTTTTCATCGGTTACCGGCTGGCGCTCGGTGCCACCGTGCTCTTCCTCGTGGCCACTGGGATCGTCTCGGCGACCTGAGCCGGCGACCTGAGCCGGCGACCATCTTCGTCCGGCTCCCGCGGGGCGGCTCGACCACGTAAGTTTCAATCCACCGTCTTGCGGGTTCGTGGTTGTCCCCACGGGATGGGGAGACCGCCGGCCGCGCGGCCACGGAGGAAGGACTGTGATGCGGGATCTGYGTTCGCTGCCCAAGGGCCATCTGCATCTGCATTTCGAGCTGGGGATGCGGCCGTCGACACTGGCCGACCTGGCCGCCGCCGCGGGCGTTCCGACTCCCCGCACCACGGGGTTTACCGAGTTCGGGGGCTTCAGCGAAGTGATCGCCGGCATCCTGCCGGTCTTCCGCCGGCCCGAGGACTTCGAACGTCTCGTCGACGAAATGATCATCGATGCCGCGGATGAGGGCGTCACCTACCTCGAACCCAGCTTCTGGCCGTACGTTCATCTAGGCGTCTTCGGGAGCGCGGAGGCCGCCTGGGAGACGGTGCTGGCCCGATCGGATCAGGTCGGCGCGCGGTACGGGGTGACCGTCCGCTGGATGGCGGCCGTCGACCGGGTCTTCGACTCCCCCGAACAGGCCGTCTCCGTGGCCCGGTTGGCCCTGCGTTACGCCGATCGGGGCATCGTCGGCCTAGGGCTGCACAACGACGAGAACGGCTGGCCRCCGGAGCCGTTCATGGYGGCGTTCCGGATTGCGCGCGACGGCGGGTTGCTCTCGACCCCCCACGCCGGGGAACTCGACGGTCCCGCGTCGGTGCGTGGCGCCATCGAGACCCTGGATGCCGATCGTCTCCAGCACGGTATCCGCGCCATGGAGGATCCCCGACTCGTCGACACCCTCCTCGAACGAGGGACCTGCCTCGATGTCTGCCCGACGTCCAACCTGCTGCTCTCGGTCGTCCCGTCGATGGCCGAACATCCGCTTCCGGCCCTGCTGCGGGCCGGGGTGCGATGCTCGATCAACGCCGACGACCCGCTGCTGTTCGGGCCCACCTGTCTGGAGGAGTACGAGCTGTGCCGATCGGCGCTGGGCCTGACCGACGAGGAACTGGCCGCCTGCGCCCGCAGCTCGGTGGAATCCGGAGCCGCGCCGATCGAGGTGCGGACGGCGGCCCTCGCCGGCATCGATGCGTGGCTCGCCGACGCGGGATGTCTCGACGGCCGGTGACGCTCCGACGGCCGGTGACGCTCCGATGACGGGGGTACCGTCCCCCCACCGGCCCGCGCGGGTGGTCCTCGCACCCGACTCGTTCAAGGGATCGGCGACCGCGGCCGAGGTGGTCGCGGCGCTGGGCGCGGGCTGGCGCTCCGAGCGGCCCCGCGATCAGGTCGTGGGAGTACCGATCGCCGACGGTGGCGAGGGCACCCTCGACGTCTTCGCCGTCGGCGTACCCGGGTCGGAGCGGCACCCGGCACGGGTGACTGGTCCGGACGGGCGGGGCCACGACGCCGAATGGCTGTCGCTGCCCGATGGCACCGCAGTGATCGAACTGGCGAGGGCGAGCGGGTTGCCGCTGATGCGGGAACTCGATCCGTTGGGCGCGCAGACCGTGGGCCTCGGCGAGTTGGTCGCCGCCGCGATCGACGCCGGAGTCGACCGCGTTCTCATCACTTTGGGCGGTTCCGCCTCGACCGACGGTGGTACCGGTGCCCTCGCCGCGTTGGGTGCCCGGTTCCTCGACGCGGCCGGCCGGCCGTTGGCCGTCGGCGGCGGCGCCCTCACGTCGCTCGCGCACATCGATCTGACCGGGTTGCGGCCGGCGCCGGCCGGGGGAGCGTACTGTCTCGTCGACGTCGACGCGCCCCTGCYGGGCCCTGCCGGCGCCGCCGCCGTATTCGGGCCGCAGAAGGGTGCCGGACCCGCGGACATCACCCGGCTGGAGGAGGGGCTGCGCAGGCTCGCCCACCTGTTGGGTGGTGCTCCCGACGCCGCGGGAGCCGGGGCTGCCGGCGGCACCGCCTACGGCCTCGCCGCGGCCTGGGGAGCCGAGGTGGTCCCCGGCCTGCCGACGATCATCCAGGCGGCGGGCCTGCCGGCGGCCCTTGCCGGCGCCGACTGGGTGGTGACCGGCGAGGGCAGGTTCGACCGCACCTCGTTGTCCGGCAAGGTGGTCGGCGGAGTCCTCGCGCTGGCGCGGGACGCCGAGGTGCCCGTGCTCCTGGTGGCTGGGCGGGTTGACGCCCCCCGACCGGAGGGGGTCCGGGCCGAGATCGCCCTCGTCGATCTCGCCGGGGGGCCGGCCATGGCGATGGCCGAGCCGCTCCGGTGGCTGCGGAGGGCCGGCGCCGAGCTGGCCCGCCGGGTCACGACCGCCCGGTGAGCGGGAGCGCCCGGTGCGGGGGAGCGGCCGGGCCCGGTCTGTGGGTCAGACCCGGCGGTTCATCCCGGTGAGGAGGTAACCGATCTTACGCCAGGTGTTGGGCCCGCAGACCCCGTCGTCCGGGATGCGGCCGAACCACGGCGCGGCGTAGCGCTGTAGGGAGGCCACCCGGGCAGTGGTCCGTGGCCCGTACACGCCATCCGGCGTTATCCGGTTGGGATCACCGGTGGGGGCCTCATGGCCAAAGATGATGTTCAGGGCGTTCTGGAGCTCCACGACGTCCGGACCACGCGATCCCTCCCGCAGGGTCGGACGGTCGTCGTAACGGTGCCGGGGATCGGCGGCTGCGCCGACTCCGTTATGYCGCGCGGCGGCGAGGATGTCCCGGCGTCGGTTGGCCCGGATGTCACCCGGGCAATTGTGGCCTCCCCACGCCTGGCCGCCCATCCGGTGGGTACCGATACCGTAACCGGCGGGAGAGTCGGTGATCTCTTCCTGCCATCCGAACTCCCGCATCCCCCACTGAAAGAGCTCGCCGAGCCGGATGATTTGTAGGGGTGTGTAGTCCTCGGTCTCGTACCCTTCGCATTCGCAGGAGATCCAGTATGGATTTCCTGCCGCCTGGGCCCAGGCCCTCCGGTCGAAAGGAACGTACTGCTCGAAGTCGCCGCTCCTCGACAGCCACAGGTGTGAGCTGACCTGGCTGGCGGGGTTGTCGAACCAGCCGAACAGGGAGCCGCCGCCCACCTGGACGTGCGGGATGAGGCCTCGGGTGGGTTGGATCATCACTCCGGTCGTGTTCCGCACCGGACGGAAGCGGGCCGGCGGGTACAAGGTCGGTGYCATCGCTACCGGCTCTCCTTCCCACRTGTGTCGCCGCGACAGATCCTCGTCTGGGAAATCACGATTCCGGGCCGCTTCCTGTTCATGGGGTCATCAGGTCGGTTGACCGCTACAGTCATAGTTTCCAGCCGGAGTACCAGCATGGCCATAGTGCCGGGCTGCTGCGGAGAGGTCCGCATCGGGGCGGTATGCCCGGACATATGGTGAGTGGAAACCCTCCCGCTGGATCCCTGACAGGGGYCCGACCCGGTTCGGTGGTGYGCCCCRGGCACGGACAGYCGACGCCGYCGCGAGCCGCCATCCCTTCGACGCCTCGTCAACCCTCGGTATCGAGGGGCATACTGACTGTTTTTTGCGGATGTTTGCGGGAACCGCGGACCGGGCGGCGGAGCCCGTGTTTCGATGCCGCCTATATGGTTCTACCGCCTGTATCGTTCTAGCGCCTGTATCCTTCTACCGCATGATCGACCCGCAGCCGGGCTCGAGAAGGAGGCATTCAATGCGGTATGCCGTATCTTCCCCGCGACGAGTCGGACGGCCGTTATCCTCCGGAGCGCCGGGAGCACCGGAAGCGRCTGCGTCCGGAGGGTGTCGTCCCGCGCGGCGCGGTTCCCGGCGGGCGGGCCGGCGCGGCGGCGCGACCCGGACCACCCTGGCCACTCTGACCACCGCCGGGGCGACCCTCGCGGTGAGCGGCATCCTGGCTCTGGTGAACGCGGGCGCCGCGCAGGCCGGTGGAGCGACCTGGGCGAGCTGCCCGGGCGGGCAGGCGACGGAGGTCGGTGTGCCGGCGGCGGCCGGAGAGCCGAACAGACCCGCGACGTATCTCGACGCCGGTTTCTACGTCCATGTCGCCTCGTTGTGGCCGCCGGCCACGGCATCGCTGTGCCGGACCGGTCCCGGCCGGGGTGAGGAGGCCGGCGAGCCGATCTTCAGGTTCGGGCACCTGAGCTGCCCCGGCGGCGACGCGACCTTCGGTGTGCGCAGGCCCGCGGTACCGGACCGGGCGAGCGCCGACGTCCCGTCGGCGACCTGGGGGACCTACCTGCCGGCCGGCTGGTACAGCCTGGACGACCTGAGCGACCCGTCGTGGACGTCGGTTTGCTGGTCGTCCAGGAGACGCTGACCGATCCCGGCCGGCGAAGCGCCGATTCAGGTCGAAGCGCCGAATCCGGTCGATCGGATTAATCGGATTAACCGGAATCGGCGCGAGAGGACCGGACCGATCAGTAGCGGTAGTGGTCGGCCTTGTACGGACCCTCGACGGGCACGCCGATGTAGTCCGCCTGCTGCTTGGTCAGCTGGGTGAGCCTCACGCCCAGCGCGTCGAGGTGCAGCCGGGCGACCTTCTCGTCGAGGTGCTTGGGCAGCACGTATACCCCGACGGGGTAGTTTTCGGTCTTCGTGAACAGCTCGATCTGCGCGATCACCTGGTTGGTGAAGCTGTTCGACATCACGAAGCTCGGATGTCCGGTGGCGCAACCGAGGTTCATCAGCCGGCCCTCGGCCAACACGATGATCGAGTGGCCGTCCGGGAACACCCACTCGTCGACCTGCGGCTTGATGTTGATCTTCTCGATGCCGGGGGTCCTGGCCAGGCCGGCCATGTCGATCTCGTTGTCGAAGTGCCCGATGTTCGACACGATCGCCTGGTGCTTCATCGCAGCCATGTGCTCGGCATGGATGATGTTGAAGTTGCCGGTCGTGGTGACGAAGATGTCCGCCGTCGCGACGACGTCCTCCAGGGTGGTGACCTGGAAACCGTCCATCGCGGCCTGCAGGGCGCAGATCGGGTCGATCTCGGTGACGATCACCCGGGCTCCCTGGCCGCGCAGCGCGTCCGCACAGCCCTTGCCGACGTCACCGTAGCCGCACACCACGGCGACCTTGCCGCCGATGAGCACGTCGGTGGCGCGGTTGAGACCGTCGATGACGGAGTGGCGGCAGCCGTACTTGTTGTCGAACTTCGACTTCGTCACCGAGTCGTTGACGTTGATCGCCGGGAATGCCAGCGTGCCGGCCTTCGCCATCTCATAGAGACGGTGCACGCCGGTCGTGGTCTCCTCGGTGACGCCCTTGATGTTCTTCGCGGTCTCGGTCCACCGACCCGGCTTCTGCGCGATGGTGCGGCGCAGGGTCTCCAGGACGATCGCGTACTCCTCGCCGTCCGCGGCGTCCGTCGCGGGGACCGCGCCGGCCGCCTCGAACTGGGCGCCCTTGTGGACGAGCAGGGTCGCGTCGCCGCCGTCGTCGAGGATCATGTTCGGGGTGCCGCCGTCCGGCCAGGCCAGCGCCTGGTCCGTGCACCACCAGTACTCCTCGAGGGTCTCGCCCTTCCAGGCGAAGACCGGCACGCCCCGCGGGTCGTCCTTGCTGCCGTTCGGCCCGACGACGACGGCGGCGGCCGCGTGGTCCTGGGTGGAGAAGATGTTGCAGGAGACCCAACGGACGTCGGCGCCGAGCGCTACCAAGGTCTCGATCAGCACCGCGGTCTGAATTGTCATGTGCAGGGAGCCCATGATGCGGGCGCCCCTGAGGGGCTGGYTGGCCGCGTATTCCGCCCGGGTGGCCATGAGGCCGGGCATCTCGTGCTCGGCAAGCCGGATCTCCTTGCGGCCGAACTCGGCCAGTGCGAGATCCGCGACCTTGAACTCGAAACTCATGCCCTCTCCTTCGACGCTCGGGCGGCTGCCGAGCCTATACGGCGGATGTCTCGYCCCGGTTTCCACCCGCCATCGGCCGCGGCCGTGATGCGCCGGCCTTGGAACGGGTTTCTTGAGCGTCCCACATGTCGCCGTGTTGACGAAGACCCGGTCCGGTTCTGTCGACCGCCGGGCCCGGGTCGTCCTGGCGCGGCTGGTGCACCCAGCCGCGTTCGTCCGCCCAGATCAACAGGGGTGGGAGGACGACCAGCGCGGACAGCAGGGCGATGGCGACGTTGAGGGYGACCAGCAGACCGAAGTCACGCAGCAGCGGTAGGGAGCTGAAGGCCAGGACGGCGACCCCGATCACGGCGGCGAGCGCGGAGACCACGAAGGCGCGTCCGGTGCGGGCCGCGGTCTGGTCGACGGCCTCCTTCGGTGTCAGGCCGCGTCGACGCTCTTCCAGGTGGCGAAGCACGAGCAGGGTGGTGAACTCGCTGCCCAGCGCGATGACGAGCGGGCCGCCGACCGCGGTGAGCGGGCTGAGATCGACGCCGACCAGCCAGGCGATCATGGAGCTGAGCCCGACCGCGATCAGCACCGGCACCAGCGACAGGACCGCCCGGACGATGCTGCGGTGCCAGACCAGCAGCATGAGCAGGACGCCGACCAGCGCGAAGTAGGTCAGCTGGGTCCGGTTCTTCGTGAAGTTCTCCAGCAGCCCGGTGCCGACCACGACGAGGCCCGACGGGGTGGCGCGTACCCCTTGCGGCGGATGGACCGTGTCCCGGATGTCGTCGACGATTGCGGCCTGCCGTTCCAACGAGCCCGATCCGGTACGGAAGACGAGGTTGAGCGCGTTGTGGGCCAGGTTCACCGTGGCGCGCTGGAGGTCGGGCGGTGCCGCGGCGTAGCCGAGCCGGACGTCCTGACCCGTCGGCAGGACGACCGTCGTGTTCGGCACCTCCATCATGAAGCTGATGGTCGTGACGAGGCTCGACGCGGTCAGCAGGTCGGCCGGGTCCTTCGCGAGCCGGGTGTTCGCGAACTCGGCGAGGAAGGCGACGGTGGCGTCGTCGAAGACGTTCGGTGACTGGACGTAGATGCCCAGCTCGCTGGCGGATCCGGTGCTCGCGCGCAGCGTGTTGATGTTCTTGATGACCTGACCCTGCTGGTCGACCCATTTCTCCGGATCGGTCTGGATCTTCAGTGTGCCGTCGGTGACGATCCCGACGGCGAAGACCGCGACGGACACGGCGACGAGCGGGAGCGCGGTGATCCGTGGCAGGGACCCCAGGGTGATCACCGTCCGACCCAGCGGGCCGTGGGTGTAGTCCTTCGGGGGGGTCGGCCGGCGACGTTCCCGCAGGCCCAACGAGGCGGTGAGGAACAGGATCGTGGCGATGACGATCACCGGCAGGCCCAGGGCGAGCAGCGTGCCGAAGTCCCGGATCATCGGGACGTCGCTGAACTCCAGCGCGAGGAAGGACAGCACCGCGGCGACGGTGGCGACACTCAGCGCGGGCAGCAGCCCGGCCAGGGCCGCGGTGACGGGATGGCCGGCCCGGGCCAGTTGGGCCTCCTCCTCCACCCGGCTGTGGAGCTGGACGGCGAAGTCGATGCCGACGCCGAGCAGCACCGGCAGACCGGAGATGGTCACCACCGACAGCGGGACACCCGCGTAGCCGGCGAGGCCGAACGCCCAGATGAGGCCGACGGCGACGACGCCGAGCGGGAGCAGCCGCCAGCGCACCGCGAAGGCGACGAGCAGCAGGCCGGCCATCAGTGCCAGGGAGATGCCCCCGAGGGTGACGAACCCGCCGCGCAGGTAGTCGTTGAGGTCGCGCAGCAGCGCGGGCGCCCCGGTCGACATCGTTGTCGCATTATCGAACATGCGTTCGGACGCGGCCTTCTCGGCCAGGGTCGCGGCCTGGCCCTCGGTCGTGAGGGAGGCGTTGCCCCGCAGTCGGGTGACCATCTGGCTGGTGGATTCGGTCGGGAAGAACGGCTTGATCGACTTACGGATGGCACCCGTGTTGTCGCGGAGCAGGAAGGAGACCCAGGCCGGGTTGTCGTAGACCCGCTCGGCCACCGGGATCGCCTGCATCCGCCGCAGTGTCGTGACGGAGTCGGCKAGGCGCCGCTGGGCGGAGACCGGATCCGGATCGCGGCGCTGGGCACCGAGCAGGATCTTCCCGGCGGGGCTGTTGACGGGATTGCCGTCCGGGCTCGTGACCAGGTTGTTCGTGAACTCCAGCGCCGTGAGCGGGGTGATCACCGATTCGATCCGGTCATCGGCGTCGAGGCTGGCCTGCAACTCCCGGAACTGGCTGATGTTGCGCTTGGTGAATAGGTCCTCGAGTCGTTCGCCCTTGTCCAGGGTGAACAGCGTGACCATCGCCTGGCCGCCGAAGAGGGACTGGTAGGCGACGTTGTCCCGGGCGACCTGGGAGTCGGGGTTCAGATAGTTGTCCTGGCCGGTGGTGAATTCCAGCCGGGTGGTTCCGAACCCCAGGGCGGCGGTGACGAGCAGCGCCACGACGGCGACGATGCCCGAGCGCCGACTGACCGTACTGACCATACGGGCGAGTGCCGCCGATGGCCCGGACCGGCGGTCCGGGCCCGACCCGTGCTCCGGTTCCGAGGTGCGGCCTGGCTCCGACCGGTGTTCGGGCCGGCCGGGATGATCGGCTGGATCGTCGGTGGAGGGGGAAGGCGTCGACATCGGTCACGCTCCGGAGTTATCCGCGTTGCCTCCGGATCGACGCGCGTTACCTGTCGGTCCGACGGCTGTGTCCCTGCTGTATAGCGCAGCAGGTCACACCGCCTGAAGGCCCCGGGGCAGCCGATTTCGCCGGAAAATGTTTCAGGCGATCAACACGCCCCGGGCCTGGCTCCCCGGGCTCGGCTACCGTCGCCATCCTCTCCGGGGTCGGACGTGCCCGGGGTCAGACGCCCGCGGACTCCCGTGACGGTCGGAGTTCGACGAGCGAGTCGTAGCTCGGGAAGAAGAGTCCCTCGTGCCCGTCATCCCAACGCACGACGAACGGCGGGCCTCCGTCCTCGCCGCGTACCTCGACCACGGTCCCGTGTCGTTCCGGGCTGCCCACCGTGCGGCCGTGGACGACGAACCTCTCTCCGACGGATGCGAACATCATGATGGTCGACCTCCCTGCCGGGCGATCCGGTCTGCTCTGCCTGGATGCTCCGGTGACCGATCGCATGCGCGTGCTCTTTCTGCCTAGCACGGAGCGTCGGTCGCGGCAGACCCGAAGCCCGAAAGGTCGCGAACTCCCGGTTCAGGACAGCCGCTCGACGACCAGCGCCATGCCCTGCCCGCCGCCGACGCACATTGTCTCCAGGCCGATGGTCGTGTCGGTGGTGCGTAGTCCGTTCAGCAGGGTGGTGAGTAGCCGGGCGCCGGTCATCCCGAACGGGTGACCGAGCGCGATCGCGCCACCGTGCACATTCAGCTTCGCGACGTCGAGCCCGAGCGCCCGGTAGGTCGGGATGACCTGCGCCGCGAACGCCTCGTTCAGCTCTACCAGGTCGACGTCGTCGATCGTCATCCCCGCCCGGGCCAGGGCCCGCCGGGACGCCTCCACCGGGGCCAGGCCCATGATCTCCGGTGACAGTGCGCTGACGCCGGTGGAGACGATCCGGGCCAGCGGGGTGATGCCGAGCTCGCGGGCCCTGGTGTCGCTCATGACGATGACCGCGGCGGCTCCGTCGTTGAGCGGGCAGGCGTTGCCGGCCGTGACGGTACCGTCCGGGCGGAACACCGGCCTGAGAGCGGCCAGCGCCCGCATCGTGGTTCCCGGCCGGGGACTRTCGTCGCTGTCGATCACCCCGCCGTCGGGCAGCGGCACCGGAATGATCTCCCGCTTGAAGAAGCCGTCCGCGACGGCCCGCTCCGTCAGGTTCTGCGAGCGGGAGGCGTACTCGTCCTGTTCGAGGCGGCTCACACCCGCGAGCTGGGCCACGTTCTCGGCGGTCTGCCCCATGGCGATGTAGACGTCGGGCAGCTCGCCGGCCGCCCGGGGATTCGTCCAGGGCGCGGACCCCGCCTGGGCACGGGCCGCCGTACGGGCCTGGGCCTCGCAGTAGCGCGGGTTCTGGGTGTCCGGCAGGCTGTCGCTGTTGCCCCTGACGAAGCCGCTGACGACCTCCACCCCGGCGGCGATGAACGCGTCACCCTCTCCCGCGCGCACGGCGTGCGCAGCCATCCGCAGAGCCTGCAGGGAGGATGCGCAGTACCGGGAGACCGTCGTGCCGGGAACGGTGTCGAACCCGAGGCTGACGGCGACGACGCGGCTGATGTTGTGTCCCTGTTCGCCTCCGGGTAGCCCGCAACCGAGGATGAGATCGTCGATGTCGGCCGGGTTGAGGGCCGGAACCTGGTCCAGGGCTGCCCGGACGATGATGGCCGCGAGGTCGTCGGCCCGCATCCCCCGCAGCGAACCCTTGAACGCCCGCCCGATCGGTGATCGGGTTGCGGCGACGACAACGGCCTCGGTCACATGCCCTCCCAGTTCTCGGTGTTCTTGGTGTTCTTGGCGTTCTCGGTGTTCTTGGCGGCAGGGTCGCGGAGGCCGTGGTCCCTGCGGCCAAATGATCAAAACCCTAACGCGGACGAGCGCCCGCGGTCGCGGGTGGCCGAGCCGACGCGGCGAGGGGGACCCGTCGGGTTACGCTTTGATCATCCCGTCGCCAGCGAGCCGGATGGCGTGCCCGATGCGAGCAGACCTTGGTACACCCCGTGATGTCGCGGCCCTCGCCGCGGCCGCGGGCGAGCTGCGCGAGTGCGCCGCCCGGCTGCGCCGACTCGTCCCGGAGGTGGCCGGGGTGCTGGCCGGTGCGCGTGCCGCCGACACCCCGCGGGCATGGCGGTCACCGTGGCGGATCCGGTGCGCCGCCCGGCTGGACGACTGGCAGCGGGCGCTTGACGTCGGCGCCGGGGTGCTGCGCGATCGGGCCGGGCTGCTCGACTGGCTCGCCGAGCGGTACGACGAGCGTGCCCACGCCTTGCGCCTCGGTCTAGGCGCGGCTGCCGTGGTATCCGCCGACGAGCTCGCCCGGCTGCGCCGGTTCGACGCGTCCGGCGGCGTCGGGAACGACCCACGGGTGTGGATGCTGGCGCACGGACTGGCCACCGGTGGCGTCGAGGGCGATGCCGGGGGGAGGGAGGACCTGCCCGGGGCTATCGGAGGCTCCGGCGATGCCGGCGACGCTGGGGGCAGGCCCGCCGTGAAGGTCCCGATTGACGAAACCGTTCTGTTCGATCCGGTCCTGCTGGGCGTCCTGTCCGACCGCCTGCGGGCGGCGGGCGACC
>NZ_MRUJ01000168.1:0-6479 GCF_002099325.1 Frankia sp. KB5
TCTTGGCGTTCTCGGTGTTCTTGGCGGCAGGGTCGCGGAGGCCGTGGTCCCTGCGGCCAAATGATCAAAACCCTAACGCGGACGAGCGCCCGCGGTCGCGGGTGGCCGAGCCGACGCGGCGAGGGGGACCCGTCGGGTTACGCTTTGATCATCCCGTCGCCAGCGAGCCGGATGGCGTGCCCGATGCGAGCAGACCTTGGTACACCCCGTGATGTCGCGGCCCTCGCCGCGGCCGCGGGCGAGCTGCGCGAGTGCGCCGCCCGGCTGCGCCGACTCGTCCCGGAGGTGGCCGGGGTGCTGGCCGGTGCGCGTGCCGCCGACACCCCGCGGGCATGGCGGTCACCGTGGCGGATCCGGTGCGCCGCCCGGCTGGACGACTGGCAGCGGGCGCTTGACGTCGGCGCCGGGGTGCTGCGCGATCGGGCCGGGCTGCTCGACTGGCTCGCCGAGCGGTACGACGAGCGTGCCCACGCCTTGCGCCTCGGTCTAGGCGCGGCTGCCGTGGTATCCGCCGACGAGCTCGCCCGGCTGCGCCGGTTCGACGCGTCCGGCGGCGTCGGGAACGACCCACGGGTGTGGATGCTGGCGCACGGACTGGCCACCGGTGGCGTCGAGGGCGATGCCGGGGGGAGGGAGGACCTGCCCGGGGCTATCGGAGGCTCCGGCGATGCCGGCGACGCTGGGGGCAGGCCCGCCGTGAAGGTCCCGATTGACGAAACCGTTCTGTTCGATCCGGTCCTGCTGGGCGTCCTGTCCGACCGCCTGCGGGCGGCGGGCGACCGGTCGGCCGCCCTGGCCCGAGCCGTCGCCGCGGACGGGGGACGGTTGAGCCGGCTGCCCGATCCGTTCGGCGGCGTGGACTGGTCCGATCCGCACTGCCTGTTCGGGGAGCGCAAACCGTCCGCTCCGGCTGGCCTGCTCGGTCTGGCTGGCTCGTCCGGACGGGACGACCCCGTCGGGTTCGGACTGCACGCGGTCGCTGTCGGAGCGCCGGCCATGGCGCGCGGCATCGACCGGCGGATGGCGCGTTTCGCCGCGGCCGAGCTGGTCGCCCGCATCGGCACGGATCCGGCGACGGTGACCGTCAATGATCTGACGGCGATCAGCGTTCGGCTGGCTGGCCTGTCCGCGGCGATGCRCCAGGCGGTCATCTCCCGGCTGCGCGGCCGGCCTCTGGCGGTCCTTGCCGCGGTGGCCGCCCGGGTGATCGAAAATCCGAGCCCCGGCATCCTTGGTTACCTGCCGGCGCTGGCCGACCTCACCGACGCCCTGATCGCCGGGGCCTCCTCGGCCATGATCGGAGACGTCCTGCTGGCCTTCCCATGGCTCGAACCCGGCTACCCTGTCGTCCGCGGACGCCCCGGCGAGGTCGTGGCGGTCGACCGCACCGGCGACCCGACGGTGCGTGACGGGATCAGCCCGAGCGATGTGGGGCAGGGCGGCGTCGCCGACTGCTACCTCGTCGCGGCGCTGATCGGCATCGCCCGCCAGGATCCCGGACTACTCGCGGAGCGGCTGCGGGCCAACCCCAACGGTACTGTCACGATCATCATGCACCCCCGCGGACCGGCCGGCGCCGGCGTGGGCGTCACCGTCACGGCCAGCCTGCCCGCTCGTCGGGTCCAGCCGCCGTACGGGCGATCGGAGGACGAGGCACCCGGGCCGCGGGCGCCGGGCACCTCCCGGTCGCGTGCGGCTGGGTACGAGGAGGTCGCGATGGACGGCGACGACGCGGCGGGACGGCCGGAGCTGTGGCCGGCGCTG
Organism: Frankia sp. KB5; assembly: GCF_002099325.1. Classification (NCBI taxonomy): domain Bacteria; kingdom Bacillati; phylum Actinomycetota; class Actinomycetes; order Frankiales; family Frankiaceae; genus Frankia; species Frankia sp. KB5. The sequence continues at coordinate 1,765 of NZ_MRUJ01000168.1, forward strand.
TACGAGAAGGCCTACGCCCGGCTGCACGGCGGCTATCCCGCCATCGAATTCGGAAATGCGGCGACGGCCCTGCGGACGCTCACCGGGCGATCGGCGCACGTGTTCGCCGCCCACGAGGCGACCGTTCCCGCCCTCGGGGAGCTCCTCGCCGACGGCGAGGTGGTGATCGTGACCACCCGGCGTCGAACCCGGCCCGGCGGACTCGTCGCGGCGCACGCCTACACCCTGCTCGCCGTGGACGTGGCGCGCCGGCGGGTGCTGCTGCGTAATCCGTGGGATCCGGCGCCCGGGCAGAACAACGAGCGGTGGTACGCCTGGGACGGGATCCTCCCGGATACGCATGCGGTCGTGCACGGCCCGACCCGTTAACGGTCGGTGGCTGCCGCCCCGCTACCGCTGCCGAATGATCGCCACCGGGGTGGGGCAGTGAAGCATGCACTGGTGGCTGACCGATCCCAGCAGCAGCTCGGCGAAGCCGCCGTGACCGCGGGCGCCGACGACGACGAGATCGCACTCGCGACCCTTGACGATCAAGGCCTGGGTGGCCGAGGCGGGCAGCACCACGGCCCGTAGGTCTAGTCCGGCCGGCAGCTGGCCGCGGTCGCGGACGCCCGCGATGGACTCGTCGAGCACGGCCCGGGCCTGGTCCTCCAGGGCCTGGGTGATCTCCCCCGGTGCCTCGGCGAACGGCAACGGGATCGCCGCGAGCCAGGCGTGCACGGCGATCAGCGGAACCCCGCGCAGTGCGGCCTCCCCGGCGGCCCAGGCGAGGGCCGACAGTGCGTTGGGGGAGCCGTCCACACCCACGGCGATCGGTCGGGACGGTCGGGACGGTCGGGACGGTGCGCCGGCCGGGGTCGTGCCTTCGGCGGCGGTCGCGCCCGAGCCGGCGGTCGCGGCCTCGACGTCACCGCGGGCGATCACGATCGGAACCGTGGCGTGTACGGCGACGGAGGCACTGACCGACCCGATCCGCAGCCGGTGCAGCAGCCCCTGCCCCCGGGCGCCGACCACGATCATGCGGGCGTCGCGGCCGACCGTCAGCAGGGCCTCCGCACCCGGCAGGTCCACGGCCTGCTCCGTTACGGAGACGATCGATCCCGGTGGCGTGACCGCCGTCACGGTTTCGTGCAGCGTCCGCTCGGCCGCCTGCGCCAGGCCGGCACGCATCCCGGGCTGGGCCGGACCACGGGCGAAGCCGATCACGGCTTGGATGCCGCACCCCTGCCACTCCGCCTCGGTGAACGCCCAGCGCAGCGCCGTGTGGGAGCCCTCGGAACCATCGACCCCGACCACGATGTCGGCCATCGTCCGCCTCCTTCGAAGCCCGGTCCGGGATACCCGGCTGGTCGGCCGGGAACCCCGTCCGCCCGCGGGGGAGGCCAACGCGGGGGAGGCCAACGCGGGGGAGGCCAACGCGGGGGAGGCCAACGTGGAGTGGAGCTGCCCGCCGATCAACAGCTTCCGGTGTTGTTTTCGTGTGTTCGGGCCAGGTGAACCCTACGTTGGACCATCCTTACCACCCGTCGGCGTGATCCATGGTGAGAAGTGGTGAATGGTTGGGTCACCGGTCCCCGGTAACCCCGTCGTCGGACCGGAAGCCACTGGGCGCCAGCCGCTCCCCTGCCGTGATCGATCGATAAGACGACGAGGTACGACAATGGAGGTCCACGATCTCTGTTGTCGGTGACGGTGGTTGGCGTCCGTTGTGTGGCGGCGGGTCGATCGGGCGAGGTGGCTGTTCCCGTCCGGCCTCGCCGGGCAAGGACGAAGAATGCCGTGACCGGGCGGTCCGGTTTCTCCCGGTGTTCCGGTTCCCGGCGATTTTTCTTGTGCGCCGAGTCCCGTCGTAGTTCCGGATACCGGTGGGCCGGTTCAACCGGTGAGCGCGCCCGGACTTTCCTCCGCACGTGCCGTGGGCAGGATGTACTCGGGCGCGGTCACCGTGGCGGCCATCCCTCCGGCCATCCCTCCGGCGAGGTGCGGGGGGATCCTCCACGCCGCCGAGTCCTCCTCCCCGGGGATGCAGTCCCGCCGGGTGACGCGGTAATAAGGAATTGAATATGACGGATTAAAAATCGATTTCTGGTGTCACCCGATGAGGTTGAAGGCAGGGAGAAGAACTGCTCGGGAGGTCTTTCCGGATGGCCCGGTGTGGCCTTTTCGTGGCCGCCGGCCCCATCTTTTGCTTTGCGTCAGTCGCGCGATGTTTGATGCGTCTGTCGCACCACGAGTCCCCAACGAGGGTGATGAAGTCATGTCCTCTTCATGTGAATGTGGTGGCCCTCCCCAGGAGCCTCCCCTCCAGGCACGGAGTACCGTGCCTGGACAGACGTTGACCGGTCCCCGACCCACCGAACCCGTTCAGGTCGGCATGATCCCCGGGCAACCCGCCCCGGTCCGCTCGGGCGGGCGCAGTCCGTCAGCTTCGAGTGACCCCGCCGAGGAAGGGAGGCACGTGGCGTCGGCCGTGACCCAGCTTGCCCTCCCCGGTGCTCTGGTTCTGGTCCGTGCGCAGGAGCCGGGCACGCTGGTGTCCGATCGCGGGGGATGGCAGCGGGCGGTGCTGCGGGCGGCCCTGCCGTCGGCGGCGAAGCTGGTCGCGTTGACGCTGGCGAGCCACGTCGCCGAGGTTCCGCCGGCGGCGCCCGCCGGTGCCGCGGTGAGCGCCCCCGGCCTGGTCACCCTGGTCGCGGAGACCGGTTACAGCCGGACCCACGTGCAGCGCCAGATCACCAGGCTGCGCAACCAGGGCTGGTTGGCGACGGTGGCCCGGCCCGCGGCTGGCAGGACGACGCGGTTAGCCCTGAGCATCCCCGAGGCCGCCGTACGGGCAGGCGAGGTCCGCCTGGTCGAGGCCGACGTCGCATCCTCGCCGGCGGCTCCGGCGTCCGCGGCTCCGGCGTCCGCGGCTCCGGCGTCCGCGGAGGCCGGCTCGGCAACCGCCGCCTCGGCCGCGCCCGCTCGTCGGCGCCGCGGCGGTCGCCGTGGYCGGATCGGCCTGCGGACGGCGTCTGCGGTCGGCCGTCGTCCCCGGGCGATGGCGTCCGTGGCGGGCGATGGCTCGCCTGGTGCCGCCAGCCCGGCGGTCAACCTCGCCCCCTCGAGGGGCGCCGACCGCCCGGACAGCGCCGGTTCGGATGATCCGGACACCGCCCGTTCGGATGATCCGGACACCGCCCGTTCAGACCAGCCGGAGCCGGGTGACGCCCGAGCGGACGGYGACCCCCAACCGGCTCCGGCCGTGGGCACCGTCGATCCCGCCACCCGCGGGGCCGTGACGGACGAGCCACACGTCCTGACGGACGAGACCGCTGGGGCAGCGGACGCGTCGACTCCCGAACCGGAGCGGGGCGCCCCGACAGTCCCKTTGCCCCCTCCGCCGCCCGAGCCGATGACCCTGGCCGCCAGCCAGGTGATCACGGTCCTCGCGAACGCGATGCGGCGCCCGACGTCCGACTACCTGGCTATCTACCAGAAACTGCGGGTGATCCTGGAGGAGGACAGCTGGGAACCGGTTGAACTGGCCCTGCATCTAGTGCACATCATCACGACCGGTGTCCTGGTCGGGGATGGCGACGAGATCGACAATCTGTCCTGGCGACTCGATCGCCTGCCCAGGGCGTCCGCCGACTGCAACTGCCGCGCCTGCCTGGAGAACCGGGGGATCAGGACCGGACCGACGCCGGGTTCCACCGTCCCGAACCAGGGGCGCGGGCGCTACACCCGCACCGCGAAGGAGAAGGGACCCGCGCCCGGACGCCCAGGATGGGAGGCCTACGGGTCCCGAGCCGCCCGCCCGGAATCCGAGGCGCCGCCCGTGTCGATCCCGCGGCCACCGCTGGAGGCTATCGAGGAGGCCGCTCGCGCGGGACGTGCGCATGCCCAGATGGCGAGCCAGTCGGCGGCTGACGGCGCGGCCTGAGCCGGTCGACCTGTGGTCCGGGTCGCTCGCCGCGGCGAGCGGCGGCGGGCCGCGGATGGTGACGGTCAGTGGCGGATGGTGTTGCATAGTCCCAGCGACAGCCCATCATGGGAAGTCATGGTGACTTCGGTGGACGACACCCGTGGCTGATTCCGGGTCGGACGGCGGCTATGACGCCGACGTGATCGTGATCGGGAGCGGGTTCGGCGGCAGCGTCAGCGCGCTACGGCTCGCGGAGAAGGGCCATCGTGTCCTCGTGCTGGAGGCCGGTCGCCGGTTCACCCCGGACACGCTGCCGAAGAACAGCTGGCACGTTCGCCGGTATCTGTGGATGCCGCGGTTGGGCTGCCACGGTATCCAGAAGATCACCTGGTTGGGTCGGGTCGTGGTGCTGTCCGGAACGGCGGTCGGTGGCGGCTCGGTCGTCTACGCGAACACGCTGTACCGCCCGCTCGACGCCTTCTATACCGACCCGCAGTGGCGGGACATCACCGACTGGCGCCGTGAGCTGGAGCCGTTCTTCGACCAGGCCGAACGCATGCTCGGGGTGAATCCCAACCCGACGACGACGTACTCCGACGAGGTGTTCCGCACGGTCGCCGAGGAGATGCGGGTCGGGTCCACCTTCGCGGCGGCGCCGGTCGGTGTCTTCTTCGGCCGCGACGGCAGCCGGGAACCCGGCGTGCGTGTCCCTGACCCGTACTTCGGCGGCGCCGGCCCGGCTCGGACGGGATGCGTAGAGTGCGGGGAGTGCATGAGCGGCTGCCGTCGAGGGGCCAAGAACACCCTC
>NZ_MRUJ01000169.1:0-3234 GCF_002099325.1 Frankia sp. KB5
CCCGCGGCTGGCAGGACGACGCGGTTAGCCCTGAGCATCCCCGAGGCCGCCGTACGGGCAGGCGAGGTCCGCCTGGTCGAGGCCGACGTCGCATCCTCGCCGGCGGCTCCGGCGTCCGCGGCTCCGGCGTCCGCGGCTCCGGCGTCCGCGGAGGCCGGCTCGGCAACCGCCGCCTCGGCCGCGCCCGCTCGTCGGCGCCGCGGCGGTCGCCGTGGYCGGATCGGCCTGCGGACGGCGTCTGCGGTCGGCCGTCGTCCCCGGGCGATGGCGTCCGTGGCGGGCGATGGCTCGCCTGGTGCCGCCAGCCCGGCGGTCAACCTCGCCCCCTCGAGGGGCGCCGACCGCCCGGACAGCGCCGGTTCGGATGATCCGGACACCGCCCGTTCGGATGATCCGGACACCGCCCGTTCAGACCAGCCGGAGCCGCGGACGCCGGAGCCGCCGGCGAGGATGCGACGTCGGCCTCGACCAGGCGGACCTCGCCTGCCCGTACGGCGGCCTCGGGGATGCTCAGGGCTAACCGCGTCGTCCTGCCAGCCGCGGGGCCGTGACGGACGAGCCACACGTCCTGACGGACGAGACCGCTGGGGCAGCGGACGCGTCGACTCCCGAACCGGAGCGGGGCGCCCCGACAGTCCCKTTGCCCCCTCCGCCGCCCGAGCCGATGACCCTGGCCGCCAGCCAGGTGATCACGGTCCTCGCGAACGCGATGCGGCGCCCGACGTCCGACTACCTGGCTATCTACCAGAAACTGCGGGTGATCCTGGAGGAGGACAGCTGGGAACCGGTTGAACTGGCCCTGCATCTAGTGCACATCATCACGACCGGTGTCCTGGTCGGGGATGGCGACGAGATCGACAATCTGTCCTGGCGACTCGATCGCCTGCCCAGGGCGTCCGCCGACTGCAACTGCCGCGCCTGCCTGGAGAACCGGGGGATCAGGACCGGACCGACGCCGGGTTCCACCGTCCCGAACCAGGGGCGCGGGCGCTACACCCGCACCGCGAAGGAGAAGGGACCCGCGCCCGGACGCCCAGGATGGGAGGCCTACGGGTCCCGAGCCGCCCGCCCGGAATCCGAGGCGCCGCCCGTGTCGATCCCGCGGCCACCGCTGGAGGCTATCGAGGAGGCCGCTCGCGCGGGACGTGCGCATGCCCAGATGGCGAGCCAGTCGGCGGCTGACGGCGCGGCCTGAGCCGGTCGACCTGTGGTCCGGGTCGCTCGCCGCGGCGAGCGGCGGCGGGCCGCGGATGGTGACGGTCAGTGGCGGATGGTGTTGCATAGTCCCAGCGACAGCCCATCATGGGAAGTCATGGTGACTTCGGTGGACGACACCCGTGGCTGATTCCGGGTCGGACGGCGGCTATGACGCCGACGTGATCGTGATCGGGAGCGGGTTCGGCGGCAGCGTCAGCGCGCTACGGCTCGCGGAGAAGGGCCATCGTGTCCTCGTGCTGGAGGCCGGTCGCCGGTTCACCCCGGACACGCTGCCGAAGAACAGCTGGCACGTTCGCCGGTATCTGTGGATGCCGCGGTTGGGCTGCCACGGTATCCAGAAGATCACCTGGTTGGGTCGGGTCGTGGTGCTGTCCGGAACGGCGGTCGGTGGCGGCTCGGTCGTCTACGCGAACACGCTGTACCGCCCGCTCGACGCCTTCTATACCGACCCGCAGTGGCGGGACATCACCGACTGGCGCCGTGAGCTGGAGCCGTTCTTCGACCAGGCCGAACGCATGCTCGGGGTGAATCCCAACCCGACGACGACGTACTCCGACGAGGTGTTCCGCACGGTCGCCGAGGAGATGCGGGTCGGGTCCACCTTCGCGGCGGCGCCGGTCGGTGTCTTCTTCGGCCGCGACGGCAGCCGGGAACCCGGCGTGCGTGTCCCTGACCCGTACTTCGGCGGCGCCGGCCCGGCTCGGACGGGATGCGTAGAGTGCGGGGAGTGCATGAGCGGCTGCCGTCGAGGGGCCAAGAACACCCTCGACTGTAACTACCTGTACCTGGCCGAGCGGGCCGGTGTGCGGGTAGTCCCGGACACCACGGTCACGGCTGTCCGGCCACGCTCGACCGGCGGGTATGAGCTCGACATGGTCCGGACGGGGGGTCTCGTCCGGCGTCGGCGACGTACCCTCACCGCGGAGCAGGTCGTGTTCGCCGCCGGCACCCTGGGCACCCAGCGGCTGCTGCTGGCGATGAAACAGAGCGGTGACCTGCCGGCGTTGTCCGACCGRCTCGGTCATCTCACCCGGACGAACTCCGAGGCGATCCTGGGCGCATCCAGGCTGCGCCCCGATCAGCGGATCGCCCGGGGAGTCGCGATCACCTCGTCCTTCCACCCCGACGAGCACACCCACATCGAACCCGTGCGCTACGGCCGGGGGAGCAACCTGATGGCACTGATCAGCGCGTCGATGACCGACGGCGGCGGGCGGGTGCCGCGCTGGCTGAAATACCTGCGTCAGGTCGTGCTCCACCCACATCAGGCGCTGGYGTCGTCACTGCCCTGGCGATGGTCCGAGCGGACCATCATTGCGCTGGTCATGCAGTCGTGGGACAACTCGTTGATCGTCTCCCTGCGCCGTGGGCCGTTCGGTCTCGGCTGGCTGACGAGTCGGCAGGGACACGGTGAGCCGAACCCCTCCTGGATCCCGGAGGGCAACGATGCCGCCCGCCGGATCGCGGCCAGGATGGGCGGCTACCCCGGCGGGTCGATCGGCGAGATCGCCAACATCCCGCTGACCGCGCACATCCTCGGCGGGGCCCCCATCGGCACGGATCCCACCACCGGAGTGATCGATCCCTACCACCGGGTCTTCGGATACGAGGGGCTGCACGTCGTCGACGGCGCCGCGGTCTCGGCGAACCTCGGCGCGAACCCGTCGTTGACCATCACTGCGCAGGCCGAACGGGCGATGTCCTTCTGGCCGAACAAGGGGGAACCCGACCCGCGCCCACCTCTCGGGGCGGCCTACCGGCCGGTTGCGCCGAGAGCACCGGCGCACCCCGCCGTCCCAGCCGGCGCTCCCGGGACCTACCGCGTGGTCGGCCCGGTCGGCCCGGTCGGCCCGGTCGCGGGGACGAGGTGACCGGTTGCCGGATGCTGGCCACGAGCTGCCGGGATGCGGGTGCGTCCGGCAGCCACGCTTTGCCCGGCACGTCGACTCTGCTGCTTAATTCGGGGCTGGGGTTGCGAGTCGGTGGCTGAGGCGGGTGAGTCTGCTGGTGCGGGGG
>NZ_MRUJ01000018.1:0-126510 GCF_002099325.1 Frankia sp. KB5
CCGGTGAGGCCCGCCTCGGATGTCCCGGTGAGGCCCGCCTCGGATGTCGTGGTGGGAGCCGATGGTTGCCCGCGATGCCCGTGGGGTCTGTCCACGCCGGAGTACGTCGCCTACCACGACTACGAGTGGGGGCGTCCGGTCAGGGACACGGTCGGTCTGTTCGAGCGGCTGACCCTGGAGGCGTTCCAGTCCGGCCTGTCGTGGTTGACGATCCTGCGCAAGCGGTCGGCGTTCCGGGCGGCGTTCGCCGGATTCGACCCGGCAGCCGTGGCCGCGTTCGGTTCCGCGGATGTCGACCGGTTGCTCGCCGACGCCGGCATCGTCCGAAACCGTCGCAAGATCGAGGCGACGATCGTCAACGCCCGCGCCGTCCTTACGCTCGACCATCCTCTGGAGGAGCTGATCTGGTCGTTCCAGCCGGAGCCGACGGGGCGGGCGGCGCCGGCCACCCTCGCCGACGTGCCGGCGAAGACCCCCGAGTCGGTGGCGCTCGCCAAGGGGCTGCGCGCGGCCGGGTTCGTCTTCGTCGGTCCGACCACCGCCTATGCTCTGATGCAGGCCTGCGGGCTCGTTGATGATCATCTGTCTGGCTGCTGGGTGGCGGGGGGCGTGGGCTAGCCGTCAGATCTCGGCTGTGGCCGTCGGCGGCGGTTCAGTCCGTGGCCGTGAACCGGCCGGATGGGCTGGGTGGAGCTCCGGCGGATCATCCGGGGAAGCCGGTCACCTGGGAAAGCCGGCGAGCACATCCGCGGAGGCGGACAGCCCGAGCCGGGTCGCGCCGGCCTCGATCATCTCGATCGCCTTCTCGGTGGTGCGGATGCCGCCCGAGGCTTTGATGCCGAGCCGGCCACCCACGGCCGCCGTCATCGCCCGCACTGCGCGCACGCTGGCCCCGCCGGCCGGGTGGAAACCGGTGGAGGTCTTGACGAACTCGGCGCCGCCGGCCTCCGCTGCCCGGCAGGCGGCGCCGATGCTCTCGTCCGGCAGCAGGGCCGTCTCCAGGATGACCTTGAGCACGACGTCCGGCGGCACCGACAGCCGGACCTCGGTGATTTCGGTCTCGATCGCTCGCCAGTTCTCGTCCATCGCGTTGGCGATGTCGATGACCATGTCGATCTCCGTGGCGCCGTCCGCGACCGCCCGCCGCGCCTCCTCGGCCTTGATGACGGTCAGGTGCGTGYCGTGCGGAAAGCCGATGACAGAGGCGACGCCGAAGGCCGGCCTGACCTCACCGCGGTCCCGTCGGGTACTCGCGGCGGCCAGGTAGACATGGGTCGGCGCCACACAGACGGYACCGACACCCAGCTTGGCAGCCTCCCCGCACAGCGCGAGTATCTCCTCGCCGGTGGCGGACGGCTGTAGCAGTGTGTGGTCGACCATCCGGGCCACCTCGGCGCGCCGCAGGGTGGGGCGAGCGCCGGCGGCCGGTCGGGAGGGGGACTTCTCGGGTTCCTCRCCGGGACGGTCCGATCCTGCCGGAGCCGTTGTCATACGTTGCATCATTGCCGATCGCCCGGCTTCGCGTACGAGGAGTCYTTCCGTGCAGCTGCACATCGTCGACCATCCCCTCGCGGCCTCGTCGCTGACCGTCCTGCGGGACGAGCGCACGCCCCGGTCCCGGTTCCGGCCCGTCCTGTACGACCTGGCGATGATGCTCGTGTACGAGGCGACCCGTACGCTGCCGACGATGCCGGTCGCCGTCACGACTCCGCTGGCCACGACCTCCGGGGTGCGGCTGGCCGCGGAGCCGGTCGTCGTCCCGGTGCTGCGGGCCGGGCTCGGCATGCTGCCGGCGGCGCTCAACCTGCTTCCCGACGCCCACACCGCGTTCATCGGGCTCTCCCGCGACGAGACGACCTTCGAACCCACGGTCTACCTGGAGGCGGTGCCCAGCGATCTGGCCGGCCGCCCGGTGCTGCTGCTCGACCCGATGCTCGCCACCGGCGGTTCGGCCCTGCACTGTCTGCGGCTGCTCGCCGACCGCGGGGCGCGGGGCGTCACCGTGGTCTCCGTGGTGGCAGCACCGGAGGGCCTTGCGGCGCTGGAATCCGGTGGCCCTGCGGTCGGCACGGCGGACCTGACCGTTGTGACCGCCGTGGTCGACGAGAGATTGAACGAGACGGCCTATATTGTGCCCGGGCTCGGCGACGCGGGTGATCGGATCTTCGGCGAGATGTGATCTCCGTCGCGTCCGTCGAGCAGATTGCCCGCGGCCGTATGCAGGTGGAGCAGGCGTGCCGCGGCCTGGTCCCGAGCCGCGGGCACCGCGTCAACGGCATGCCCCGGCACCGGCTCCACGGTCTCGAGGTACACCTTCAGTTTGGGTTCGGTCCCGCTCGGGCGGAAGATCACCCGGTCCTCGTCGAGGAACAGCATGAGCACGTCGGCGGGTGGCAGAACCGGATGCGCCGCGTCGGCGCGGTCCACGGGGCGTGCGGGTCGAGGGGGAATGCCTCCCGCCGGTGCGTCCCCGTCCCGCGGACCGGCCAGCAGGTCACGGACCGCGGTGACGGGACGCCCGGCGAGGCTGGTCGGCGGCTGGGCCCGCAGGCGGTGCATCGTCTCGTCGATCTGGGTGACGTCGTCGAAGCGCGCCGAGCGTTGCCCCGTGAGATGGACACCGAGTCGTGCGGACAACTCGTCGAGCAGGTCTGGCAAGGTCCGGCCTCGTTGCTTCGCCCGCGCGGCGACCAGGGCGATGGCGAGGGCGGCGGTGATGCCGTCCTTGTCGCGGACCAGCTCCGGGGCGACGGCGTAGCCGAGTGCCTCCTCGTAGCCGAAGACCAGCCGCGCGTCCGCACGCATGATCCACTTGAATCCGGTCAGCGTCTCGGCGTAAGGAACGCCGACCTCGGCGGCCAGCGCACGCAGACCGGAGGAGCTGACGATGGTGGTCGCCACCGGACCGGGGCAGGAGTGCAGGACATGATCGGCGAGAAGCAGACCGACCTCGTCGCCGCTGAGTACCCGCCCTCCGACGGCGACGGCGCACCGGTCGGCGTCGGGATCGTTGGCGAGTACCAGATCGGCGTCGATGCGCTCGCCGAGCGCCAGAACCCGGTCCATCGCCCCCGCCTCCTCGGGGTTCGGCCACTGGACTGTCGGAAACTCCGGATCGGGTTCGGCCTGCTCGTGGACGACCCTGGGTGCGGCGAGACCCGCGGCGGTGAACACGGCGCCGAGAACGCCTGCGCCGACACCGTGCAACGGGGTGTACGCAACGGTCAGGGCCGTCGGGTCTGTGGTCACGTCTGTGCGTAGGTCGGTGGCTGTGGCTGTGGCTGTGGCTGTGGCGGTGGCGGTGGCTGCCCGGCCGGCCGTGGCCGCCGCGTGTATGTAGTCGTCGACGACATCCGCATCGAGCCTCCGCCAGGTCTCGGCGAGTGGGATCGCCCGGGCGGGGCCGGCAGCCGCGATCATTCCTTCGATCTCACGGTCCGCCGGAGCCACGAGCTGCGCTCCCCTCGCGGCGTCAGAGGAAGCATCACCCAGGTAGACCTTGTAGCCGTTGTCGGTGGCCGGATTGTGGCTGGCCGTGACCATCACGCCGGCGTCCGCGCCCAGCCTGCGCACGGCGAAGGCCAGCACCGGAGTGGGTAGCGGCCCGGGGAGTACCAGCGCCCGCAATCCGGCACCGGCGAACACCCGGGCGCTGTCGAGGGCGAACGCCTCGCTGCGATGCCGGGCGTCGTAGCCGACGACGACGGTCGCCGTCGAGGAATTCGGGGCCGCGGCCGAGCCCGGTGCGGCGTTCATGGAGCTCCCGGCCGTGGCCGGATCCGGCTTCGGTGCCGCCGGTGCTGGTGGTGCCGGTGCTGGTGGTGCCCTGCTCGTGAGCCAGGTGGCGAGTCCGGCGGCGGCGCGGCGCACCACGGCAGTGTTCATGCCGGCTGGACCGGCGCGCAGTGGCCCGCGCAACCCGGCTGTGCCGAACCGCAGCGGTCCGTGGAAACGTGTGGTCAGTTCCGCGAGCAGCGTGGCATCGTGACCCGCGCCGTCGCGCAGCCGGGCCAGTTCGGCCCGGTCGGCGGGATCCGGATCATCGTTCAGCCAGGCCTCGACCTGCTCGGCGAGCGGGCTGGGCAGGGACGTCGGGCTGGGCAGGGACGTCGGGCTGGGCAGGGACGTCGGGCCGGGCAGGGACGTCGGGCCGGGTCGGGACGCGGACGGCATCGCGATTCCGCCGCGGTCCTACAGCCGGGTGACGATGTCGGCGAGCAGGATACCCAGGCGTTCCGCGGCGGCGGCTCCCGCGGTCAGCACCTCGAGATGATCCAGCGGCTTGCCGCTCATCCCCGCCGCGAGGTTGGTGACCAGGGACAGGGCCAGCACCTCCGCTCCGGCGGCCCGCGCCGCGATCGTCTCGTGCACGGTCGACATGCCGACCAGGTCGGCTCCCAGGAGCCGCAGCATGCGGATCTCCGCGGGTGTCTCGAAGTGCGGACCGGGCAGTCCCGCATACACCCCTTCGGTCAGGGTGGGATCGACCTCGCGGGCAAGCGTCCGTAGCCGGGGGGAATAGGCGTCGGTCAGGTCGGTGAACGCCGGGCCGACCAGGGGCGAGCGGCCGGTCAGGTTCAGATGGTCAGCGACGAGGACGGGCTGGCCGACGTACATGTCCGCGCGCAGACCGCCGGCGGCGTTCGTCAGTATGACGGTCGACGCGCCGGCCGCACAGGCCAGGCGGACCGCGTGGACCACCCGGGACAGGTCATGGCCCTCGTACGGATGCACGCGACCCAGATAGATCAACAGGCGACGGTCGCCGAGCTGGACGGAGCGTGCGGTCGGCTTGTGCCCGGGAACGTCGGTGTTGGAGGGGAAGCCGCCGAGTTGGGTAAACGTGACCTCGGTGACGTCGGTCGCCTGCCGGGACAGTACATCGGCGGCCGGGGGCCAGCCCGATCCCAGCACAATCGCGATGTCGTGCCGGTCGGCTCCGGTCAGCTCGGCCAGGGTGGCGGCCGAGGCCGCCGCATTCGGTTCGTCCGCCTGTGCCCTCACCCGGCGACTGTACGGGGTGTGTGGAGGACACTGACGCCCGTGCCCCTGATACCGTCCCACCGTCGTCTCCCGGCAGTGCCCCTGGAGTCCGGCGAGTTCACCGAGGTCGTGCTGCGCGGTCGGCTCACCGACCCGAGCGGACCCGGACGGTTCACGGCGAAGGTCGAATCCTTCGTCGGACACCGGTTCGGGGCCTCGCGCTGGATCGTGCTGACCGATCGGCGGCTGCTGGTCCTCGCCCCCTTCCCGCGGGAGGGCGACTGGTTCGACGTCGTCTTCGACCGTCGTGAGGTGACGGCGTCCCGAGGCGTCAAGCACGGAGATGTGATCACCGTCGAGCTCACCACTCCCCGCGGCCGTCAGGTTCTGCGCATCCCGGCCCGGCTACGCGGGGAGGCGAGCCGTTTCATCCGCGCGCTGCGCTAACAGTGAACGATCTCGCCGTGCGGCCTGTGCGGCCTGTGCGGCCTGTGTGGCCCGTGCGGCCGCCGGGAGCGGCGGTCTCGCGGTTACCGGCCGATAGGGTCAGGACTGGATCCCGCGACGGGCGCGGTGACATCGCCACACATCTGGCGAGAAAAGTACCCGGCGGGCCGGACCAGACTGCGATGGGAACAACGGATCGATGACTACGACCCAGTCGACCACCGGCGAGCTACCGATCCCGGTGGCGGGGGCCGCCACCTCGGGCGGGCGGCAGCGCACGGCCATGCGCACACATATGTGCGGTGATCTGCGATCGGATCACGTTGACCAGACCGTGACGGTGTGTGGCTGGGTGGCGCATCGCCGTCAGCATGGCCAGTCGCTGACCTTCGTCGACCTGCGTGACCATTCCGGGATCATTCAGGCGGTCGTCGACGGCTCGGTCGACGTCCGGACCGAGTACGTATTGCGGATCACCGGTACCGTCGCCGTCCGCCCGGAGGGGACCGCGAACCCCGCCCTGGCCACGGGCGAGGTCGAACTACGCGACTGCGAGGTGCAGGTGCTCTCGGTCGCGACACCGCCGCCGTTCCCGCTGGACGATCGAGCCGACTCCGTCGATGAGGCCACTCGTCTCGCCTACCGCTATCTCGATCTGCGCCGTGACCGGATGCAGCGCAACCTGCGGATCCGCTCGGCGGTTCTTGCGGCGATGCGCTCGGCGCTTGCCCCGCTGGACTTCGTCGAGGTCGAGACGCCGCTGCTGATGCCCTCGACCCCGGAGGGAGCACGGGAGTTCATCGTTCCGTCGCGCCAGTTCCCAGGCAGTTTTTACGCCCTCCCGCAGTCACCCCAGCTTTTCAAGCAGCTGCTCATGGTGGGTGGGACGGATCGCTATTTCCAGTTCGCCCGGTGCCTGCGCGACGAGGACCTACGGGCCGACCGGCAGTACGAGTTCACCCAGCTCGACCTCGAGATGAGCTTCGTGGACCAGGACGACGTGCTCGACGTGACGTCGGCGGCGGTTTTGGCCGCGGCCCGGGCGGTGACCGGCGGCCCCGTGCCGCCGATCGAGCGGATGTCCTGGCACGAGGCGATGAACCGCTTCGGGGTCGACAAGCCGGACCTGCGGTTCGGCATGGAACTCGTAGAGCTGACCGCGGTCTTCGCGGGTAGCGGTTTCAAGGCGTTCGCCGGGGCCGAGGCCGTCAAGGGAATCCGCGTACCCGGCGGATCGGCCTCGCACAACCGGCGCAAGCTCGACGATCTCACCGCGCGGGCGAAGGGACTGGGCGCGAAGGGCCTGGTCTGGATGCGGGTCGGTCCCGGCGGTGAACTGGAGTCCCCGGTGGCGAAGTTTCTCTCCGCCGAGGAACTCGCCGGCATCGTCGCGGCAACCGCGGCGGTGGCGGGAGACCTTCTTCTCCTGGTCGCCGACGAGTGGGCGACCACCTGCGAGGTACTCGGCCAGCTTCGCAACGATCTGGGCCGCCCACCGGCCGGCGAAGGTCCGTTGCGGTTCGTGTGGGTCGTCGACTTCCCGCTGTTCGTCGGGGTGGACCCTGGCACCGGACGGCCGAAGCCGGGGCATCACCCCTTCACCCGTCCGCACCCCGACGATGTGGACAAGCTGGAGACCGATCCGCTCGCGGTGCGTAGCCGGGCGTACGATCTGGTGCTCAACGGCTGGGAACTCGGATCCGGTTCGATCCGGATCCATGAGAGCGGTCTCCAGCAGCGCATCTTCGGGATCCTCGGAATCTCGCCGGCGGAGGCGAAGGCTCGATTCGGCTTCTTCCTCACCCCTTTTGGCTACGGGGCACCACCGCACGGCGGATTCGCGGTGGGGATCGACCGGTTGGTGGCGATCCTCGCCGGTGAGGAGAACATCCGGGAGGTCATCGCCTTTCCCAAGACCCAGTCGGGACTCGACCCGTTGACGGGCGCCCCGACGCCCGTGACCGATCGTCAGCTGCGTGAGCTGGGGGTGCGGGTGGTCACGGCACCGGCACCGGCACCGGCACCGGGACAGGGGCAGGGCCCGGTAGCCGTCTGAGTGCGTCGGGCCTGGCCGATGAGCGGTGCGGTGGTCGGGGCCGGGCATTGCCGCGACCAGGCCTTTGGCCAGCTTCCCCGGTGGGGTGGTGGGGTAGGAACGGGCCGAATGGGGTAGTCACCTTCTGCTGCCCGTGAGCCGAGCCGGTGGGTGACGGCTGTCTGGTGCTGTTACCGACCCCGAGCTGTTACCGACCCCGAGACCCGACCCCAGGAGGCCAGGTGCAGATCCCTTTCTCGTCGTCGTCGAGCACCAGTCTCGGCATCGAATGGGAGCTGCAGCTCGTCGACCAGCAATCGCGCGAACTTCGCGGCGAGGCCAGCGGGATTCTTCACGAGCTGCGGGCGAAGGTCGGGGAGTGCGAGGCGGCCAAGGCCAAGCACGAGCTGTTCGAGTCGACCATCGAGGTCATCACCGGGGTCTGCGACTCGGTGGAGGAAGCGACCGCGGACCTGTCTGGAACCGTCTCGCTGCTGCGCGATCTGGCGGAACGGCGCGGGATCGGGCTGATGTGCAGCGGCACGCACCCAGCCAGTGACTATATGGGACAGCGCATCACCGAGGATCATCGCTATTTCCGGTTGGTCAGCCAGATGCAGTGGTTGGCCCGGCGGCTGCTCATCTTCGGCGTCCACGTACATGTCGGAGTGCGGTCTGCGGACAAGGCCATGCCGATCGTGAACGCTCTGATGGCCTATGTCCCACATTTTCTCGCCTTGTCGGCGTCGTCGCCCTACTGGCTGGGCGGAGACACCGGGCTGGCCTCATCGCGATCACAGGTCTTCGCGAGCCTGCCCACCGCGGGGCTGCCGTACCCGTTGGAGGACTGGCCGGGTTTCGAGTCGTTCATGGAGACACTGATTGTCTCCGGCACCATCGAGACGATCCGCGAGGTCTGGTGGGACATCCGTCCACATCCCAACTTCGGCACCGTGGAACTGCGGGTCTGCGATGGTCTGCCGTCCCTGATGGAGGTGGGGGCGGTTGCGGCTCTCGCGCAGTGCCTGGTTGACCGCATGAACACCCAGATCGATCGTGGGTATCGTCTCCCGACCCCGCAACGATGGCTCGTGCAGGAGAACAAGTGGCGGGCGGCCCGGTACGGTCTGGACGCGCAGATCATCGTCGATGGTCGGGGCGGTATCCGGCCGGTCCGGGATGACATCACCGATCTCGTGGAGGATCTGCTTCCGGTCGCCCACCGTCTCGGTTGTTCATCCGAGCTCTCCGACACGCTGACCATCCTGCGGACGGGCGCGAGCTATATCCGGCAGCGGGACGCCGCCCGGCGGGCCGGTGGAGATCTCACCCGGGTCGTCGATACCSTTCTCGAAGAGATGAACACCGGCCGTCCGGTAGTCGACGGCTAGACACGCCGGCGAATACCCCGAACCGCCTGCGTTCAGGGCCCGCGTGGCGTGTGCAGGGAGGAGCCCGGCCGGCAGATGAAGGTTGACGAGACCGCGGCGGTCGCCGGGTGGGTGGCCGCGCACGAATCCGAGCTGATCGCGTTGCGTCGCGATCTCCACGCTCACCCGGAGCTCGGCCGGCAGGAGCACCGCACCGCCGAGCAGGTCGAGGCGCGGCTTCGGGCCGCGGGACTGTCGCCGCAGCGCCTGCCGGACCTTCCTGGCCTGTGGTGTGACATCGGTGCCGGCGTCGATCATGATCCAGGCGCTCCCGTGATCATGCTGCGGGCCGACATGGACGCTCTTCCGCTCTCGGATATCAAGGACGTGCCGTACCGCTCCACCGTTCCGGGTGTGGCTCACGCCTGCGGACATGACGTACACACGACCGTGGCGCTCGGCGCCGGACTCGCGCTTGCCGAGGTCGCACGCGTGTCCACGCTGCCCGGGACCGTGCGCCTGGTGTTCCAGCCCGCGGAGGAGCTCATGCCGGGCGGCGCGTTGGACATCATCGACGCGGGCGTGCTGAAGCCGGTGACCACGGCGATCGCGCTGCACTGCGATCCGGCGCTCGACCTGGGCATGATCGGTCTGCGGACGGGTCCGATCACCTCTGCCGCCGATGCCGTCGAAATCACGCTGGCCGGGCCCGGCGGTCACACCTCCCGGCCACAGAACACAGTCGACCTGGTGTACGCGCTCGTCCGCCTTGCGGCCGATCTCCCTGCCGCGTTGGGGCGACTGGTCGATCCCAGGTCGGCGCTCTCCCTGGTCTGGGGTCAGGTGCAGGCGGGAACCGTTGCCAACGCCATCCCTCGTACCGGTCAGCTTCGAGGCACGGTCCGCACCCTGTCCCGGGAGACCTGGGAGAGCGTGCCGGCGCTGGTCACTCAGGTTGCCGAGCAGCTCGTCGCACCGTACGGAGCACAGATCGTGGTCGACTACCGCCGTGGCGTGCCGCCCGTGGTGAACAGCGTGGATGTCGTCGAGGTCCTTCGGACCGTCGTCGACCGCGTGTTTGGTCATGGGGCCTCCACCATGGTGGCGCAATCGCTTGGTGGCGAGGACTTCGGTTGGTATCTGAACCACGTGCCGGGGGCCTTGGCCCGATTGGGCACTCGGACACCCGGCGGCCACACCTACGACCTTCACCAGGGCAGCTTCGACGTGGACGAGAGGGCGATCGGTGTGGGCGTGAAGCTGCTTGCCGGCGCGGCTCTCGATCTGCTGACCCATACGCCCCCGGCGCCGTGACGCTACGTCCGCCTCTGTCCGGATCCGCGGCCGCGCCTCATGGTGTGATGCGTCACGCTGCCGTGATGCGTCACGCTGCCGTGATGCGTCACGCTGCCGTGATGCGTCATGCGGTCGGTCGCGAACGGAGTTCGGCCACGTAATCGGCGGGTGCCCCGGCCTTCTCCGCGGAATCGGCGATCATCTCGAGGTACCGGCGCGACGGGAGTCCTCCCTCGTAGGCGTCGAGAACATAGGTCCAGGCGAGGGCCTCCCCATCAAGGGTGGAGACCCGCACCCGGATGCGGGTGTACAGGCCGGTGTCCGCGCCCTCCCAGACGTCGAGCCGTTCCAGGTCGTAACGGTCGAGGTCGTACAGAAGGACGTACGCGTGAGCACCCGGAGCCTCGACGATGGTCGGCAAGGCTCCATCCCAACCGACGTTTTCACCGCCGAACGTGAGACGCCAGCCATTGATCCATCCAGTGCCGGTCACGGGCGAGTGCGGGGCCCGCTCCTTCATCTGCGCCGGGTCGAGGTTGCCGGCGTAAGCCGCGTACAAGGTCATTGTGATCTCTCGGAGGGTTACGGTGCGTGATTGTAACTGTAATTTCCGCTCATGAAAGGAGGAAGATGGCCCTACCTGACATCGCCGATGTCGGACTCCGTCTGCGATCCTACGGAGCCTCCCGCACCGGCAGGAGAGCGGCCGCGGCGGCGGGGCAAGATGATAAGGAAGCGATACCGGATCGGGAGGGCACGTGACTCGCATCGTCATTCTTGGTGGAGGGCCCGGAGGCTACGAGGCGGCTCTCGTCGGCGCCTCACTCGGCGCGACGGTCACCGTCATCGACTCGGAGGGGGTCGGTGGTGCCTGTGTGCTCACCGACTGCGTTCCCTCCAAAACCTTGATCGCAACTTCGGAGACCATGACGAACCTCGCTCTAGCTCCCGGCCTGGGTGTCCGCCCGCATAGTCTTGGCTCTGGGCCGGAACCGGCGTTGCCCCCCGTGGCCTGGGGGATCAGTACCGGCACGGACTCGGGCACCCGGCCGCTCACGCCCCCGGAGGTCGTCAATGTGGATGCGGAGCAGGTGTACGAACGGGTCCGTGATCTAGCCAAGGCCCAGTCCCTGGACATCGAGCGCCGGCTCGAGCGCGAGAAGGTCGATGTCGTGCACGCCTCTGGGCGCCTCGTCGGGCCGCACGCAGTCGAGACCAGCACCGGTGAAACCTTCGTCGGTGATGTGATTTTGATCGCGACCGGCGCCTCACCACGCGACCTCCCCACGGCCCGGCCAGATGGTGAGCGGATTCTCACCTGGCGCCACCTCTACGACCTCAAGGAGATACCCGAACATCTGGTCGTCGTCGGTTCCGGCGTCACCGGAGCCGAGTTCGCCAGCGCGTATCGGGCGCTTGGCGCCGAGGTCACGCTGGTTTCCTCGCGCGAACGCGTGCTGCCGGGGGAGGACCCGGATGCCGCCCGGGTCATCGAGGATGTGTTCGTGCGGCGTGGGATCGAGGTGCTCAACCGATCGAGGGCGGCGTCGGTACGGCGCATCGGGGACGGTGTGATCGTCGAGCTGACCGACGGCCGGACCGTTACGGGAAGCCACGCTCTGATGGCGGTTGGTTCGGTACCACGCACCAAGGGCCTGGGACTGACTGACGTGGGGGTACGGCTTGGGCCTGGTGGGCATGTGAACGTGGACCGGATGTCGCGGACCTCGGTGCCGGGTGTCTACGCGGCCGGTGACTGCACCGGAGTCCTCCCGCTCRCATCGGTCGCCGCGATGCAGGGGCGTATCGCCATGTGGCACGCCCTCGGCGAGGCCGTCACACCCTTGCGGCTCGGGACGGTGTCGTCCAACATCTTCACCGAGCCGGAAATCGCCACCGTCGGAGTCACGCAGGTGATGAAGGACACCGGGGCAGTCGCAGCCGAGGTGACCACAGTTCCACTCTCGCGGAATCCGCGGGCGAAGATGATGGGTATTGAGGACGGCTTCGTGAAACTGTTCTGCCGTCCGGGGAGTGGAAGTGTGCTTGGCGGTGTCATTGTCGCGCCGCGTGCATCCGAACTCATCCTCTCTATCTCGCTCGCGGTCGAACACGGTCTGACCGTCGAYCAAATCGCACATACGTTCTCGATCTACCCGTCGCTCTCCGGATCGATCACCGAGGCGGCTCGCGTCCTGCGTACGCGCGACTTCTTCGCGGGATTCGACAACCCAGAGTGAGCAGGGGCCCGGCAGGGCCGCGCGCGGCACCTCCTGCCATCTTGRGCTGCCGTGTTGGGCCGCGGACGGCAGTCGCCGCTGCCGGGCGCTGCCCGCAGACGCAGACGAGTGGCGCGGGCACCGACCCGTCCCGACTCTCATGACGAAGGTCGGCGCGGCGAGTACTGCCGACGCCTGCCTGTGGAGAAGGCTACGAGTTGTCCCCGWCTCCCTCGTCCTCATCGTCGCTCGTGGGGAAAATTGGAGGAAAGCCATGCTGTTCCAGCCGGCGGTTCCGGAAGAACCCGCTGGTGGCGAAGCCGAGCCCGATCCCAGAAATCAGAAGAAACGCGACGACGATGGCTCGGACTTCGAGCTCACCGGGCAGCAGGGCAAAGATCAGCGCGAAGGGCAACATCAGCAGGAAGGGCCGTGTCGCCTGGCGCAGCCTCCAGCCGGGGCCGGTGAGGTCATGCGAGACCCAGTCGTTGTAGGCCGGAGGAAGGGTCCCCCCAAGCAGGTAGTGCACTCGCCCGGTCAGCGGTGGTCGCTGAACGACCGGGCGGGCCACCGCCAGCTTCCGGTCCTGGCCGCTCACCGTCGGGCTGTCGTTACCGTCCATACCTCGCAGCCTATGAAGTCTGCGGTGGAGAGGTGGCAGTCGACGGTGGGCAGGTCGAGCTTCAGTGTGCTCTAGTCTTTGATCTCACAGAGCACGGTGCCGCTGGTGACAACGGCGCCGACGGTCGCAGCCAGTCCGGTGACCGTGCCATCCCGATGCGCGTTGATCGGCTGTTCCATCTTCATCGCTTCCAGAACAATGATCAGATCACCCGCGGAAACGGTGTCGCCGTCGTTGACCGCGACCTTCACGATGGTGCCCTGCATGGGACTGGCCAGGGCGTCGCCCGTGACCCTGGCCGCCGCCGTGCCGCGAGCGCGCCGCTTGGGCGCCGCTCCCCGGGAAGYGGCGACGGGGGCAGAACCGAATCCGGCGGGTAGCACGACTTCGAGGCGTTTGCCGCTCACCTCGACAACCACGGTCTCCCGCGGCTCGGGGGTGGTGTCGGCCTCAGTCCCTCCCGCGAAGGCCGGGATGGTGTTGTCGAACTCGGTTTCGATCCAGCGGTTGTGGATACGGAAAGGCTCTGCGGCGTCCTCCGGGGCGAAGGCGGGATCCCGTACGACCGCGCGGTGGAACGGCAGCGCCGTCGCCATTCCCTCGATGACCATCTCATCGAGGGCACGCCGAGCCCRCTGCAGAGCTTCCTGCCGGGTTGCTCCGGTGATGATGAGCTTTGCGAGCAGGGAGTCGAAGGCGCCGCCGATGACGCTGCCGCTTTCGATGCCGGTATCGAGCCGGACGCCGGGGCCGGCCGGCGCGATCAGCTTGGTGACCGTGCCGGGTGCGGGAAGGAAGTTACGGCCGGGATCCTCACCGTTGATGCGGAATTCGATGGAGTGACCGCGAGGAGCCGGATCGGTGAAGTCGAGTGCCTCACCCTCGGCGATACGGAACTGGGCACGAACCAGGTCCACTCCGGAGACCTCTTCGGTCACCGGATGCTCGACCTGGAGGCGGGTGTTGACTTCAAGGAAGCTGATCATGCCATCGCGGGCGACGAGGAACTCGACGGTCCCGGCCCCGACATAGCCGGCTTTCTTGCAGATCGCCCTCGAGGCGTCGTACAGCGAGTGGAGCTGAGCCTCCGAGAGAAACGGTGCCGGCGCCTCCTCCACGAGCTTCTGGTAACGGCGCTGGAGTGAGCAGTCGCGGGTACCGACCACGACGACGTTGCCGTGCGTATCCGCCAGGATCTGGGTCTCGACGTGGCGCGGCTGGTCCAGATACCGCTCGACGAAGCATTCCCCGCGACCGAACGCCGCGACCGCCTCCCGGACGGCACTGTCAAACAGTTCGGGGAGCTCCTCCGCGGTCCAAGCGACCTTCAGTCCGCGCCCTCCGCCACCAAAAGCGGCCTTGATGGCAACCGGAAGGCCGTACTGCCCGGCGAAGGTGACAACCTCATCGACGCCGGCCACGGGGTCTGCGGTGCCGGGCGCGAGCGGCGCGCCGACCGCTAGTGCAATATGCCGGGCCGCGGTCTTGTCTCCGAGACGGCGGATGGCCTCCGGCGGCGGGCCGATCCAGGTGAGGCCTGCGGAGATCACGGCCTCCGCGAAGTCCGCATTCTCCGAGAGAAAACCGTATCCCGGGTGGACGGCGTCGGCCCCGGAGGACTCGCAGGCATCGAGAATTTTGTCGATGCGCAGGTACGAATCACCAGGGGTCGCGCCTCCCAACGCAAATGCCTCGTCAGCAACGCGTACGTGCAGGGCATTGATATCTGGTTCCGCGTAGACTGCGACGCTGGTGTATCCGGCGTCGCGGCAGGCGCGGGCCACTCGAACCGCGATTTCTCCCCGATTGGCGATGAGGATCTTACGCACGTCGCTCCCGTCCTCGTCCGGCCTGCCTGCGTGTAGGTGAGTCGGGCCGCACATTTTGCTGTCATTGTACCCAGATGTGATGCTGCAGACATCCCGACGTCATGTCTATCGGTTGATCACCAGTCGGCTCGAGTGCGCGCACCCGGCGTCATCCCGGACCTTTGCCACGCCCCCGGTCCGGTGGTGAGACTGCCACGGAGCGCCAGCGTCGGGCTGGCCCAGGACGAACGGCGGGTGGCCGGTGCCGACGAGGGAACGGCGCGAGCCGTCAGGAGCGCCACCACGGCGGCGATCTCCTCCGGCGTCGCCTCACCGCGGATCAGCTGCAGCCGAGGCTGACTCGCCCGCCTGTCATCGTCCTGAACCACGTTTTTCTCCTCGGTACCTCGAGTAGCTGGTGCGTCGTACGTATGCCGTCCGTGGGCCCGCGGCCCGGGAGATCTCCGCCGCGGGCGGATTCCCCTTCCGGCGAGCCGGCGACGGCAGATCCCGCCTATAGCGGGATGTTGCCGTGCTTCTTCGGTGGCAGGGATTCACGCTTGGTACGCAGCAGACGCAGTGCTCGAATGAGCTCGCGCCGCGTTTCCGACGGGCTGATGACCGCGTCGAGATAGCCCCGTTCCGCCGCGATGTAAGGGGTCGCGAAGTGATCGGTGTAGTCTTGGATCAGCTCGGCCCGACGAGTCTCCGGTGACTCGGACCTGGCTAGATCCCGTYGATAGATGATGTTGACGGCACCCCGGGCGCCCATCACCGCGATCTCGGCGGTTGGCCAGGCAAGGTTGATGTCCGCCCGCAGGTGCTTGGACCCCATGACGTCGTAGGCACCGCCGTAGGCCTTCCGAGTGATCACCGTCACTTTCGGTACGGTGGCCTCTGCGTAGGCGTAGATCAGCTTGGCGCCACGGCGAATGATGCCGTTCCACTCCTGGGAGGTGCCGGGAAGGAAGCCGGGGACGTCGACCAGAGTCAGCACCGGGATGTTGAATGCGTCGCAGGTCCGGACGAACCGGGCGGCCTTCTCGCTGGCGTCGATGTCGAGGGTGCCGGCGAACTGCATCGGCTGGTTGGCGACCACCCCGATAGAACGTCCATCCACCCGGCCGAATCCGACGATCATGTTCTGGGCGAACTGAGCGTGGACCTCGAGAAAGTCACCCTCGTCGAGGACCCGCTCGATGATCTGGTGCATGTCGTACGGAGTGTTCGGGGAGTCGGGGATGAACGTGTCGAGATCCGGGTCGATCTCGGCGTCCAGATCGTCCACGGCGTCGTAGCTCGGGGCGTCGTCGAGATTGTTCGACGGAAGGAACGACAGCAGCGCACGGGCGAGTTCGAGGCACTCCGTCTCGTCGGCCGACTGGAAGTGCGCGACACCGCTGCGGGAGTTGTGGGTGTGTGCGCCACCCAGTTCCTCCATGCCCACGTCCTCGCCGGTGACCTCCTTGATCACGTCGGGGCCGGTGATGAACATGTGGCTGGTCTGGTCGACCATCAGGGTAAAGTCGGTGATCGCCGGGGAGTACACGGCGCCACCGGCGCATGGCCCCATGATCAGTGAGAGCTGTGGGACGACGCCGGAGGCCATCACGTTGCGGTAGAAGATTTCGCCGTACAGACCGAGGGAGACGACACCCTCCTGGATACGCGCTCCGCCGGAGTCGTTGATGCCCACGACGGGGCAGCCCGTCTTCAACGCAAGATCCATGATTTTGACGATCTTCTCACCGAAGACCTCACCCAGGCTGCCACCGAAAACGGTGAAGTCCTGGCTGAACACGCAGACCTGCCGGCCGTCGACAGTCCCGTACCCGGTCACCACGCCGTCGCCGTACGGCCGGTTGGCCTGGACGCCGAAGTCGTGCGCGCGATGGCGGGCGAAGGCGTCGGTCTCGACGAACGACCCGGGGTCGAGGAAGGCCTCGACCCGTTCGCGGGCTGTCATCTTGCCCTTGGCATGCTGCGCGTCGACCGCTCGCTGGGACCCGGCGTGGACGGCATCATCGTTCACGCGCCGCAGGTGGGCGAGTCGGCCTGCGGTGGTGTGCGGGTCGGGAGCGGAATCCTCTGCGGACGCGGGAAGAGCCATAACCGGCAGCGTACGACCCCCGTGGGTCCACGCGTGTGATTGATGTGCAGCGGATCTCACCGGATAGGCGAGATTCGTGGGCCTCCGGCGAGTTGACCGTATCCCGGATCAGCTCGCCGATCGTCCGCCGATCGTCCGCCGATCGTCCGCCGATCGTCCGAGTCGCCGACGGGTGACCGGACGGTCTGGCAGGGTGGACCGGTGCCACCCTCGAAGGAGCCCGCACCCGCGGGACCCTCTCCCGAGCAGCCCGCGTCCGGCAAGCTCCCGTCCGGCAAGCCCTCGCCGGCGTCCCCTCGGGCCCGCCCTGCCGGAGAGGGGCGATTCTCGTCCGTCGGAACACGTGAACCGCTGGACGCCGCACGCCTCGCGGCCCGTGCCGCCGCGGTCGGTCTCGACCTGACGGTGGTAGAGGAGACCGACTCGACCAACGCCGCGCTGGCGCGCATCGCCCGGGGCGAAGACACCGCCCGGGGCGAAGACACCGCCCGCGGCCGGGGACGGGTTCTCGTCGCCGAACGGCAGACGGCGGGTCGTGGTCGGCTCGACCGATCATGGGAGTCTCGCCCTGGTGCCGGGTTGACGGTCTCGCTGCTGCTGCAACCCCGGCTACCGATGTCACTGTTCGGCTGGCTGCCCATGGTGGTCGGAACCTCGCTTCTGGCGACGCTACGCGAGGTGGCGGCGGTTCCCGCAGTCCTGAAATGGCCCAATGACGTTCTCGTTGACGATGCGAAGCTCGCCGGCATCCTGGTCGAGGTCGTCCAGGTCCCACTATCGTCACCCTCGGTGATTATCGGTTTTGGGTTGAATGTCATGGCGGAGCGTGACGAGCTCCCGGAGCGGTCGACAAGCCTGCTGCTCAGCGGCGCGCTTCCGGCGGCTCTGGACCGGACCGAGCTGCTCGGGGTGGTACTCGCGGATCTCGTCGGGGCGATCACTGGCTGGGAGGCCGACCCGCAAGCGGCTCGCGCGGAGTACCTACGGGTGTGCGCGACGATCGGCAGGCGGGTGCGCGTCGAGCTGCCGGACGGTTCGGCGGTGCTCGGGACCGCCACCGACGTTGACCCCGACGGCCGGCTCGTCGTCAACGGGCGACCCTACAGCGCCGCCGACATCGTTCACCTGCGGTGACGAGGGACCCGGCAGTGATCTGTCCGCCCGAGATGCGACGATCGTTGCCGTGGCGTTTCCCGACGATATCCTCACCCAGGACGAAGAGGTTGTCCTTCATGTGCACCCGCACTGGGTCAGCCTGGTAGTCCCGGCGTTCTGGACGGTTGCCGCCCTCCTTTTCGCCGTGYTGGGGGTTTTCTTCGCACCCGGAGGGGTGTTGCAGAAGCCCATCCAGTATCTCGTGCTTCTGGTCGCCTTCGGTGCGATCGGTTACCTGAGTGTGATGCCATGGTTACGTCGGATGACGACCCATTACGTCGTGACGAACCATCGACTGGTGATCCGCGAAGGGGTCGTCACGCGGGTCGGGCGTGACGTCCCGCTCGCCTGGTTGGTTGGCGCGACGGTGCAGCAGAACGTCATCGACCGGCTTCTGGGCTCGGGTGAGCTGATCATTGAGGCGGTGGGGCAGCGGGGCCGGGTCAGCCTGTCGTGTATGCCGCACGCCGAGCGGGTGCAGGAAACCCTCGCCGATCTCTCCGCGCCCTACCAGTCACGGGGCTATCCGGGGGCCTGACGCCGGGACGGCCGGAGGCGGTAAGCACGGCAGATCCGTCACACCGGATCGAACTCCCGCCACCATGCGAGCAATTTGTCGGCCTGCGGGTCCTCCGTGGCGAAGCCGAGACGCTCGTCGTCAACCGTCCAGAACACCGAGAACCGGCCGGGTCTTGCATCGCACAGGAAGGTGCCACGGCGTCGGGAGCCGCGTGCCCAGCGTTCGATGCCGGTCTGTCCCTGATAACAGTCGCCGACGTCGGCGAGGGCTGCGGACCGGCGGGCGATGTCGCGGGTCAGGGCCGAGGCGTCCCGGTAACGCAGGACGAGGATTCGAGCGGGGGCTGGAGCGTCGGTCGCCACCCCGGGGACGCAGCTGAGGGCCGCCTCCACGCCATCGGGTACCGCCTGTCCCTCGCTGGGCGGCGCACTCGTGCACTCGTCGACCGCGAACGGCTTGAGCGAGGACCGCAGCCGGGCCTCGGCGGCGTCGAGCGTCGGGCCCGGCGACGGTCCGACGCCGGGCCCTCCGGAGGCCACGGTGCCTGCGGTGCCCGTCGTGCCGGACGCCGACGGGTGGCGACCGGCGGGGCTGTCGCTCGGATCGTGGGTCACGGCGAGTCCGATGGTGATGCCACTCGCGATCAGAGCCGCGATGATCAGGACGATCGCGGTGAGGGGTCCACGACGCCACCACGAGCCGGTTCCACCGGATGGATCCTCGTCACCGTCGGCCGGATTCCGCGGGAATCCGTCTTCGGAACCGTTCACAGGTATCCGGCCTCCCGAGGAAGGTCAGCTCAATGGCGGAGTGGATCGAACGACTTCCACCATCTGTTGAGGTTACCCGGATCTTGATCATCCGCGGAGAACGCGATTCGATAGTCGTCGTAGGTCCAGAACTCGTAGAAACGCTTCGCGAAGAAGTAGCACAGCCGGGTGCCACCGGTCGACTCGGCCGGCGAGCTCCACTGCTCCGAGCTCTGCTGRCCATCGTCGCAGTTCCCCTCGTCATAGTAGTACGTTTCACGGGCGCCGATCTGCCGGTCCATGGCGGACTGACTCGGGAAGTGGAAGGCGGTGACCTCGATGCCGCTGGAATCCTTGCAGACGAGGGCGGCGTCGGCGTAGGCGCTGTCACGGTGTGCGGGGACGGCGCATCCCGTCATGACGACCGGGTTCAGTAGTGAGCGGAGGATCTCCTGTGGATTGCCGGCCGGCTGTCCACCGCTCCCCGACGCTTCGATGGTCGATGTTCTGGCGACGGATTGTCCGCTCGTCGTGTCGGCGCCGTCCCCGCCGGTGAAGACGACGACTCCGAGCAGGATCACCAGGGTCAGGAGGAGACCGCCGCCCGCGAACAGCAGGCGTCGATCCACGCTGACCTCGTGCCGGGAGGCCGTGCCGCGCTTGGCCATGGGGGCCAGGGGGGCCACGGCGCGCTCGGTGAGCCCGGGTCCGGCCGCGCCGGCGGGGATTCCCGTCGGGTGGACGGGCGGCTCCGGCGGAAGTCCCGGCAACAGCCCCGGTAACGACGAGGGCCGTCTGGAATCCGCAGGCGCGCCGAGCCGCACGGCGGTGGCCGTGTCGACCGAGGGGGCGGACGTGCCGAGGAGATTGACGGGCGCCGACGCTGGAAAGCCGCCGGTCGGGACAGGCGTCCCGCCCGTCAACGGGTGGTCGGCGGGTGATACGGGAAGCGGAGATGCGCCGGATGTGACCGGAGTTCCGCTCACCGAAGGGAATCCGTTCGGCGGGTTGACACCGATTGTCGCTCCGGGAGTTGGCGCCGGATAACCGATGGGCGGTGCGGACGGCTCGGCCTGCGCGTCAACGCCGTTCGTGGACCTGCCCCGGGCCTCGAAGGCTCCGAGGAAGGCCGTGTCACCGTTCGTGCCGAGCCCGGTGCCGGTTTCGGCCGCGAGGGTTCCGGGCTGGTTCGCGAGGGTTCCGGGCTGGTTAGGGTCGCCGCCCTGGATGCCGGGCCGTCCGGTGGGCGGGGTCAGGCGATAGGTGAGGTCGCCGTCGTCCGGCCACGGTGACGATGGGGTGTGGTGTGGGGACATCGACACTCCGGAGGACGTCTGAGGTCCCGAAGGCAGGGGGGGGCCGAAGGCCACCGGGGAGTCAGAGCTGCCGGATCTGGTTGGCGAGCCGTAGTAGAGCGGACCGGGCGGGCCGGCCATGCCTGTGGGTGGCCCGGGGGGGCCCGGGGGGCCGGGAGGTCCCTGCGTCCCCGACCGAGCCGGCAGGCCAGGCGGTCCCTGCCCGCCCGGACCAGGCTGGTCCGCCCGGGCGGACCAGGCGGGGGGGCCGGTGGGCGGGGCGGAGCCGGGCGGGGCGAGAGATTCGGGTGGCCCGGGGGGAGCGGGAGGCCATGACGGAGTGGAGGGCGCGGGCGGCCCCGGCAGGCCACCCGGACCGGGCAGTCCCCCGAAGCGGGGGGGAACCGTGGGAACCGCGGGAACCGGCGGGCCCGGTGGCAGAACCGGGCCTTGCGGTATGGAACCCGGCGGCGGTCCCGAGCCCAGGGCCGACGGCGGTGGGACCGGATTCGTGTATGGCGGAGGCGACAAGGCATGCCCCGGCTCCACCCCTGGTCCCCGGTGCAGTGGATACAGGATGGTCCGGTCAGGCCCGTCCGGGTCTGCATCGGGGCCRCTCCCTGGCCGCGGCAAGTCCGGCGGTGGCTCGGACACCTGCGACGCTTCGTTGTCGCCTTGGCCGGGGCTGGGCACGGTTCCTCCCGAGATGGGTGACAGGTGCGACCCCAGCGTAGGCCCCTCACCACCCGGATATGGGCGATGTCAGGCTACTGCGTCACAAATACTGCTCTATCACCACCCGCCCGGCCGAAGGCAAGCAGGCAAGATCGAATTCACAGCAAACGGCGCCCCGCCGTGTGGACGTGGCCGCGTCCCGGYGGCGTCCACCGCGACGTCAGGCCTTGGGCACCGGATCGAAATTACTCCACCATTCGTACAGGGCCGCCCCGTCGGGGCCGGTCGCCATGAAGGAGACCAACGTGGAGTTGTAGGACCAGAAGATGAAATGATCACCGTCACGTACGTTGCAGACGGCCGTGCCCTGGGTCGCACCCTCGTGGAAGTTCCAGGTAAAGACCTCGTCGCCGCCCTGCTCGCATTTGCCTCCGGTGGTGGTGACCAGGGACTTGCGCACCTCGACGTCGCTGTTCAGATCACTGGTGGTCGCGTAGGAGTAGGCGGCTACCACCTTCCCATCATCCGAGTTGCAGAACAACGACGCCTTGATGTGGCCGCCCTCGGCTTCGCTGTTGGGCTCGCAGTCCATCATCACGGACGAGTCGAGCTTGGCCAGCAGGGCGTGCTGCGCCGAGGTGAACTGCGCCGAGGGACTCACACTCGGACTCACACTCGGACTCGGACTCGGACTCGGACTTGGACTTGGCGAGGGCGATGACGATGGGCTTGTCGAGGTCGGCGAGGCGCTGGGGCTTTCGGACGCGGCCACCGTGCCCGGGTTGTCGGAACCTCCGGAGAGGAGCGCAACCGAAACAACGATCAGGAGGAGTGTCGCCGCCACCGCGGCAGCGATGATGGTGTTACGCCGACGTTGAGAGCCGCCGGGCCGGGGGGGCGCCCCCGGCGGCGGATAGCCTCCGTAACCGTCYGCCGCGGGGTAGCCCTGCTGCTGATAGCCCTGTTGGTAACCCGGCTGATAGTTCTGCTGATATGCCTGTTGCGGATAACTCTCCGTGGGATAGCCGCCGACGGGATAATCCTGGCCGTAGCCCTCCCCGGGTGGGTAGCCCCCACTGGGTGGGTGGACCGCCGTCGGGGGGTACTGATCGGTGCCGCGGTACGGATTCTGTGCGTACTGGTGCTGGGGGTGCTGGTGCTGGGGGTGCTGGTGCTGGGGGTGCTGGTGCTGGGGGTGCTGGTGCTGTGCGTACGGATTCTGTGCGTACTGGTGCTGGGGGTTCTGGTGCTGGGAGTACTGTGCCGTGGGCGGGTAGCCGCCGGGCTGGTTGACGCCGGGTGCGCTGTCGCCGATCAGGTGGGTCTCGTCTTCGTCGCCGAACGGTGCCGAGCCCGCGGAGTACGGCGAGGCGGAATAGGAACCACCAGCGTTGCCGTCAACCCCTTGGGTCTGGGCGTCCGGGTCCTGGGGGCCTGGGCCCGGTGACTGCATGACGTCCTCCTGCGCTGCGCGAAGAGCGGCCCCTGCCCGCACTCGTGATCTTGCTGATCCCGCCGTGGTGCCGGGCGGTTCTCGCAACCGTCCATCTGTGTTAGAGCGGGACGGATCGCCCCGTTCGGCCCAGGTCGGGCTCGATGCTCGATGTTAGGAGCTTTGTGTTCGGAGGGGGATCCCGGGTCGTCTTGGAGACAAGGTGTCGGATCAGGCCGCGTAACGGATCACGATGTCGTCGACGATCATCTCCAGGAACGTCTGATCGACCGGGTCTCCGGTCAGCAGCACCCGTTGGAGGATGACGGCGGTTCCGAGTTCTATGAGTACCGTGCGGTCGAYGTCCGGGCGGACCTCGCCGCGGGCGATCCCGCGTTCGATGATGGCTTCCGAGCTCGCCTGGCGTTGCATCCAGAGGCCGCGGCGCAGGGCGTCGYGCAGACCGGGATTGCGCGGCATCTCCGAGATCAGTTCCGCGAGGATCCGTCCCCGATCGCCGCGGATCGCGTCATGGAACGAGGTCAGGAACTCAAGGATGTCCAGGCGGAGGGAGCCGTTGTCGGGTGCCGGCATCCGCTGCTCGGTGAAGGCGTTGACCGCGTCCATCACCAGGGCGAGCTTTGACGGCCAGCGCCGGTAGATGGTGGCCTTGCCGGCTCGCGCCCGGGTGGCCACCCGGTCCATCGTCACACCGTCGTATCCGACCTCGGCCAGAAGGTCCAGGGTGGCGGTGCGGATCGCCTGGTCCCGGCTCTCGTCGCGAGGTCGGCCGCCGGGGTGCGACGACGCGAGCGAGAACGGGGTCACGACACACCCTCCAGGTTGCTGCGGACTGGACGGCGCTCCACGCGGCGTTCCCGGTAGCCGATGTGTCTCGCTGGATGGAGGGCTGTGGGCGCGCGGCGCCAGCCTGGCCCGCCGAGCGTAGCCCACCGGCGAAGGTTCGGGAACCGTTCGGTATCGGAACTGGGTTGTTCCCGACTTGTCCGCCGGGGACGGTGAGAGGGCGGAACGTCCTGTTCCGCTGTCGTGCCGTGTCGGCGGGCGTGTTGGGCGTCCGGGGTGGCGGCGATGCGCGGTGCGCCTGAAACGGCCGGTCCGGTGCCGGAGCAGGTGGCGGAATGCGCGCCGGGCCGGGGTGTCGGGCCGGTGGCCGCTGGTGCGGTCAGATCCGGCCCGCATGCTCCGGGATGTGCCGACGACCGTCCTGACGGGCTCCGCAGCTCGTGGCGGCCTTGGGGTGGTCCGGGTGGAGGAAGACCCACTTCTTGTAGGCCCAGAACCGGAATACGGTGCCCAGCCCGGTGCCGATGATGTTACCGAACAGGTTGAACGCAAGTACGCCCTTGAGATCGAGTACATAGCGTGCGAACCCGAGGCAGCCGAGCGCGATCAGCAACCCGACCGTATTCAGGATCACGAAGAGTGTGTACTCGCGACGTAGACCGGTTCGGGCGCGATGGTTGAACGACCATTGCCGGTTCCCGATGTAGGAAAAGGTGGCGGCGACCACCGTGGAGACGGTCTTCGCGCTGAGCGGACCCATTCCGAGAAGCGTGTGGCACAGGTTGGAGACGAGARAGTCGATGGCGTAACACGCACCGCCGACCAGCCCGAACTTGCCCATCTCGTGGACGAGTACCTGCACCGGTGAGCGGGTCTGTCGGTGTCTCACCACGGGCGACCCCGATCGATATTTACCACCCAGAGAGAGTACCGGCTGCTCCCGGCCGCCCACCGTGCCACCCCCGTCGACGGTGGCGTGGTGGACATCCGCGGCGAGGCCGGCTCACCGGACATGATGCCGGACGTAGCGGTGAACGCGCCGGCGCGTGGTGGAGTCACCGGGTAGCTGTTCCCATCTCTACGCTAGGTGATGCCACCAATCCGGTGCGGCGGGCAACGTGAGTGGCACAACTTCGGCAAAAACTCGGGAACGTTGGCGAAGCTGGGCCCATGGACGGCATCCTGGCAGTTGGGAGAGTGGGGACCATTGATCGGAAGGACGCATCATCATGATCCGCTCGAGTCGTTGGCCGAGCCGTTGATGCCGACGTCAAGGACCGATGACCACGTGGACACCGATGACCACACCGCTGTCGACCCCGTTGCCGATGTCCATGCAGACGATGTCCATGCGGACACCGTGCGCCCCGCGGATACGGTGAGCCCGGTGAGCGGCGCTGCCACGGYGACCGAACTCCTGCTGAGCTACGCTGCAGGTCACCCCGCCCGGCGGCGGGAGGCCGGGCTACCTGCCCTGCCCGGCGCGCGGCCGCGCCTGGGCGTCGCGGTGGTTGCGTGTATGGACGTGCGGATCCAGGTGGAGGCCTTGCTCGGTCTTGTCGAAGGTGACGCCCACATCCTGCGCAACGCCGGTGGTGTCATCACCCCGGATGTGGTCCGCTCGCTCGCCGTGAGCCAGCACGTGCTGGGAACGACGGAGATCATTCTTTTGCATCACACCGGGTGTGGTCTCGAAAGGATCACCGACGACGGGTTCCGGGACCAGTTGGAGTGCAAGACGGGCGTTCGTCCCGAATGGGCCGTGTATTCCTTTCCCGATGTCGAGGAGGACGTGCGCAAGTCCGTCAGGGTGCTGCGTTCGTCGCCGTTCCTGCAGTCCACCACCTCGGTACGCGGGTTCGTCTACCAGGTGGAGACCGGGGCACTGGTCGAGGTTCTGCCGTAGAGCGGTCCACGGCGGCGTGGGGATAGGCCGCATTGTCGGATCGTCGTCGGACCAAGCTTGCTCGGTCCGGTCGGTGGGTCACGCGAGTGGCCGTCCGAGCGCGTGGTAGATCCAGCCGGCATCCCGCCAGACCGCGGGATCCAGGACGTGCCGTCCGTCGATGACGATGGGTCTGCTGACGTGCGGCCGTAGGGCGGCCGGGTCGATCTCGCGGAACTCACTCCATTCCGTCAGGACCAGGACGATCTCCGCGCCTGCCACGGCCCGTATCACCGAGTCGGTGTAGTGCAGGTACGGATAGTGAATGCGGGCGTTCGGGATCGCCGCGGGGTCGTAGACGGACACGTGGCCGCCGGCGCGGTGCAGCGCGGTGGCCACGTCGAGGGCGGGCGAGTCGCGGATGTCATCGGAATTCGGTTTGAAGGCGGCACCGAGGACCGCCACCATCCGGCCCGTCGGCGAGCCCCCCAGCGCCTTGGTGGCCAGCGCCACCGTCCGCGTCCGGGCCCGCGTGTTGACGGCGTCGACCTCGGTGAGGAAGGCCAGCGCGGAGCCGACTCCCAGCTCGTCCGCACGGGCCTGGAAGGCACGGATGTCCTTGGGTAGGCAGCCGCCGCCGAAGCCGATGCCGGCCTGGAGGAACCGGGGCCCGATCCTGGGGTCGTGGGCCAGGGCGGCGGCGAGTTCGGTCACGTCCCCCCCGGTCATGTCGCAGATCTCGGCCATCGCGTTGATGAAGGAGATTTTCGTCGCGAGGAAGGCGTTCGCGGCGACCTTCACGATTTCGGCCGTGACGAAGTCGGTGACGATGACGGGTGTGCCTTCTTTGATCGTTCTGGCGTAGACCGTCCGCAGCCGTGCCTCGGCGGTGCCACCCGGGACGACCCCGAAGACCAGGCGGTCCGGCCGCAGGGTGTCGTCGACGGCGGACCCCTCCCGGAGGAACTCGGGATTCCACGCAAGTTCCGCGCCCGGGGCGCCGGCGGCAAGTCGTCCGGCCAGCCGGGCCGCGGTGCCCGTGGGAACCGTCGACTTGCCCACCACCAGCGTCCCGGGCCGCAGCCCGGCCGCGATCAGACCATTCGTCGCCGCCTCGACGTGGCGCAGGTCCGTCGCGCCGGAATCGGGCCGTTGCGGTGTTCCCACGCAGATGAAATGCACCTCGGCCCGGTCAACCGCCTCGGCGAGCGAACTCGAGAAGGTCAGCCGTCCCGCCTCCAGGTTCTTGCGGAGTAGCCCTTCCAGACCGGGCTCGAAGAAGGGCACCTCACCCGCGGCGAGCCGCTGCGTCCTGGTCGCGTCGATATCGACACCGATGACCTCGAAACCCAGTTCCGCCATGCACACGGCATGTGTCGCGCCCAGATAGCCGGTGCCGATGACGCTGAGGTGAAGAACCGGTGACGTGCTCACGTCTGAGTGACCTCCGCTGCACGTGGTAAAGACGGCTGCCGCGCTGCCCCAATTCTCGTTGGCCGTCGCGCCGTTCGATGGTCACGCCGTCTGTGAGCCGCCCGGATGTCGGGTATGGTCATTCCCCGGCCGCGGCCCGATACGGGGGTCGTACGGGTTTCACCCGAGGCGGGGGAGCGGCAGCGACCGGACCCCCGCGGGCAGTGGGCTGGGCGCGTGCCGCAGGACTGACCGGCCGACGGCGGTGATTTTCTCCGTCTCGATGCGCCGCGGGAGCGCGGCGCTGTCGAGATGCCGGCACAGCACGATCGACGAGCCTGCGACCAGGGGAGCAAGCAGCGAACCGACCAGGCCCTCGGTCGTGGCGAGCGGCGCGGTGAACAGCACCCGGTCCGCGGGTCCCAGGCCCCACGCCCCCGCGATCGCGGTACCCGCGCGCAGCAGCGCGGCCTGCCCAGGCGGCGCTGCCGGGGCGGCGAACCGATCGCCGTGCGGGGGCACCTCCGCGGCGTAGTCGAGAACCCCGGCGACGGGCCTGCGCATCCGACCACCCAGCGGGCGCAGTGACAGGGCCACGATCTCGTCCACCATCAGGCCGAATGCCTCGTCGAGCCGGTCCTCGGCCACGAACAGCGCGTCGAGGGGGGTCGCGACCGGGAGCTCCCCGCCGGCCTTCTCGGCGTCCCCGCCGTCCTGCTCGCCGGCTGCGTCCCGGACGAGGACCGCGTCCATCCCGGCCGACCAGGTGGCGAGCAGGATGACCGAACTGAGCCAGTGCGTCGGCAGGTGGACGCCGACCCGGTCACCGATGCCGAGGCCGAGCGTGTCGACCAGCATGTTCGCGGTCTTCGCCACCCAGTTGTCGAAGGTGGTCGCCGAGAATTCCACGCGTTCGCCGGTCGCGTCGTCGTAGAAGGTGACCAGCGGGCGGGCGGGATCGGTGGCCAGCCGGTGCGCGAGGACGGACGCGATGCCGCGAACCCCCGCCGCGGGTGCGGCGTCGGCGTCCGCGGCCGGGCCAAGCAGCGTCCGTGCGGCGACCAGCCGCGGCACGGAGGCGCTCATGGCGTGCACGAGGGGTCGGAGGGAACGGGACCGACCGGAGCGGCCGCGGTGCCTGTGGTGCCGCCGACGCCGGCCCCGCCGGCCGCCGGGGTCGGCGTCGCGGTGCCGCCGATCGTGGTCGCCCGGGTGTCACCACCGGCGGCGGTCGAGGTCGTCGAGATCCTCGTGCCGACGGTTGCCGCCGCGCCCGGCAGCCCACCGCTGGGCAGGCCGGAGCTGGGCAGGCCGGTGAAGGTGGATCCGAGGACGAGGACGAGGCCGGCCCCGGAGCGGCCGGCGTCCGCGACGATCCGGCTGCCGGGGATCGTCGCCGCCAGGGTGCGTGCCGCAGCCTCCTGGCCCGGGGGATGGCGTACCTCGGTCAGAGTCTGGCGGGTCGATGTCGCGGCGGTCATCGGCCCAGTGAAGCCGCGTGCCCRCAGTCCGTCGACCGTGCCGGTGGCGAGTCCGGCACGTCCCGAGGCGTTGCGGACGGCGGCGATCGAGACCTGGGCGGGGTCGAGAGTTCGCTGTGCGGGAGGCTTGGTGCCCGCGGGCAGCAGCGGAGCGAGGACCTGGTCGAGGCCGGCCTGATCGACGATGAGTACGGCCCCGTGCKGGGGAATCGAACCCAGGTCGTCAACCGCGCCATCGGAGCGCAGCGCGATGTGCGTAGGGACTGTCACGAAGTGAATTCTTCCCGGACCCAGCTCGCTGACCCGCTTCGCGAGCTTGAGCATCGCGGTCTGGTCGAGACCCTGGTCGATCCGCAGCGCGCTGCCGACCGCACCGATCAGTGAAGTGATCTTGGCTGGGTTGGTGAGCACTCCGCTGCTGGTCGCTGTCGCCAGCAGCTTGGAGAGGAACTGCTGCTGGCGCAGAATGCGAAGGCGTTCGTCCCCGAGCGCGTAACGGGTCCGGACGAAGGCCAGCGCCTGATCACCGTTGAGACGGTTCTCGCCGAGCCGTCCGCTCCATCCCGACATCGAGTCGTGCAGGTTGCGGGTGCTGCCGTTCGGTAGGGGCGTCACGCACACGCTCACGCCTCCCACCGCGTCGGTCATCGTCTTGAAACCGGCGAGATTGATCGAGATGGTATGGTCGATCTTCAGGCCGGTCAGGGACTCCAGCGTGGTGACGAGACCGGGGACGTCCGCCAGCCCGAGCACCTCGGTGAGCTTCGACCGGCCGTCGTGGGCGGTGGCCTTCTCCCGCGGCACCACCGGGACGAGCATGTCCCGGGGGAAGGACAGTAACGTGGCCGAGCCGTCCTTGYCGAAGTGGGCGATGATGGTGGTGTCGGACCGGACGCCGTCCACCACGCCGTACTCACCCCCGGTGCCCTCCCGGCTGTCGTCGCCGAGCAGCAGGACGTTCTCCTCGCCGTCCGCGCTCGCCGGGCGGGCACCCTCGATGTCCCAGTCGACGCGCGTGACGGCCTTGTCGAACTGTCGGTAGGCGGCCCACCCGATGGTGCTCAGACCGAGAACCAGCACGGACAGCAGAGCGACGGCTCCAACGGACAGCCGTCGCAGCGGGGAGCGGTGGCGACGGGGCCCACGTGGGTCCAACGCGGACGGCAGGGCCGGCGGGCGCATGGTATCGGGGCTCACCTGAGTCGAAAGCCCTCCTCGTTCAGGCGGCCGGGGCGGGAGAACCCCCGCCGGAACGCATGCCGCGGCCGTCGTGGTCGTGATGTGGCAGCCGTGTCCGTCTAACTGGACGTTCCGGACGGCCAAGACGTTGCCATGACAAGCACGGATGTTCGCGGCGGGGTTGATCTCGTCTCCGGCCGTAGTGCGGACGGCGCGGAATGTGATCGGACGGTCGGGTGAACGATCAGTCAGCCGGCGGTGAGTCAGACGGCGAGCGGTTAGTACGTGCACCCCGAGGTGAGATCCGCGGCCGTTGACGGTGAGGCGGGAGGCGGGTCCGCCGTAGCGGACCCGCCGGTCGCCCCGGCGGCTGTGCCGGTACCACCGGTCGATCCGGCGCCCCCGGCCGCTGGACTCGGGTTCACCCCGTTGTAGGACGTGCCCAGGACGAGGGCGATGTGGCCGGCGGGGACGGAGGCGTCCGCGCGCAACCGGCTGCCGGGCACGTCGGCCTGCACGGCATGGGCGGCGGCCTGTTCGCTTGGGCGGTAGCGCACCTGCGTCGTCTCCACCACGCCGGCCTGCCACGTCTGCGGCGGGCCGACCCGGAAACCGGCCTGCCGCAGCGCCCCGGCGGCCTTGGCGGCGAGGCCCCCCACTCCGGCGCCGTTGTAGACGTCGATCAGCACCTGCGCCGGGTCGACCGTCGGAGTCGGTGCCGGGGTAACGGAGGACTCCCGCGTGTCACGGGCCCGCCCGCGCAGCGGAGCGAGGAACTTCTCCAGCGTCTCGGGGTCGTAAAGCTGCACGGAGCCGAACCTCGGCAGCTCCCCCACGGCGTTGCCGCCCTCGGCCGGCGTCGGGGTGTGTACGGGGATCGTCTCGAACCGGATCTGATCGGCGGACATCCCGCGCAGCCGTGTCGCGAGCGCGCGCATGTCGTTCATGCTGGTGCCGTCATCGACGGTGAGCGCCCTGGTCGCGGCCTGGAGCAGGTTCTCCAGCCTGACCRGGTTGGCGAGCACCCCGGTCGTGGTTGCCTGGGTGAAGACGGCGCCGATGAACTGCTGCTGACGGCGGATGCGATCAAAATCGTTGTCGGGTAGGCCGTGGCGTTGGCGGACGAAGGCGAGTGCCTGCTCTCCGTTGAGATAATTCTTGCCTACCGTGCCCCGCCACTGTGACCACGGATCGTACAGATTGGACTTTCCGCCGTTTGGTAGCGGTTTTACGCAGACGGTGACACCGCCGATGGCGTCGGTCATCTCCTTGAAACCGGCCAGATCGACCGAGACGTAGTGGTCGATCTTGATGTCGGTGAGATTCTCGATCGTTCTGATCAGGAGACTGGGACCGCCGAGGGTGATCGCCGAGTTCAGCTTGCCGAGGCCGTGCCCCGGAATGCGCACGAGGGTGTCCCTCGGAAAGGAGACCATCGTCGTGGTCCCGTCCACGTCGAGGTGGGCCAGCATCGTCGTGTCCGACCGTTCGTCGGTCACCGCTCCCTGGCTCTCGTACTCGCCGCCGGTRCCCGCCCTGCTGTCCGATCCGACCAGCAGGAAGTTCCGGGTGCCCTCCGCGGCCTCCGCCGGCCGGTCCCCGCCGAGCCCGAGGCGGATCCGGTTGATCTGGGCG
The DNA here is from genome assembly GCF_002099325.1 of Frankia sp. KB5. Classification (NCBI taxonomy): domain Bacteria; kingdom Bacillati; phylum Actinomycetota; class Actinomycetes; order Frankiales; family Frankiaceae; genus Frankia; species Frankia sp. KB5. Next base: position 31,117 of record NZ_MRUJ01000018.1, read on the forward strand.
TCAAAATACTCGTAGGCGGTCCAGCCGCCCACCGCGGCAAGGAGTACCACGGCGGCGAGCATCGCTGCGACTACCGTGAGCAGGCGGGACGTCAGAGACCGCTTCCGGCGAGTGTCGTGTTCGTCGTCGCGTGCCTGGTGGTCGTCGCGTGCCTGGTGGTCGTCGCGTGCCTGGTGGTCGTCCCGGGTCGGAGACGGGCCTCGATACGCACGGGCGGTCGGATTCAGACGATTTCGTCGCCGCGGGGGCGGGCCCTGGGACCCCGCGGACAGACGCGGCGGCGCGTCGGTCACCGTGTCCCCCTCCCAGGCGGCCCGAGATGTCTGCTGAGTCTGGAACGATCAGATGCGCGGTAAGGTTTCCCGCCGACTGGCCGCCCCGAACCCTGCGACTACCCAACGTACCCGTATTGKGCGGGGTGTGCCTGTCGCCGGCCCGGTGCGCCTGGAAATRCCCGTTGCACATGTGGGTGTTCACGGTGACGGGCGGGCAAAGATGGATCGAGCCGTCATGTGATAGGAATCACATCGGCGGTTACTTTCTGTCAGCTCAAAGCGGCACGATAGGGTTTCGGATCATGAAGGCCCTCGTCCTTGCTGGTGGTTCGGGAACCCGTCTGCGGCCGATCACCCACACCTCGGCCAAACAGCTTGTTCCAGTGGCGAACAAGCCGGTGCTTTTCTACGGCCTGGAGGCCATCCGTGACGCCGGTATCACCGATGTCGGGATCATCGTGGGGGAGACGGCCGGCGAGATCCAGGCGGCGGTAGGTGACGGCTCGGCATTCGGGATCCAGGTCACCTACATCCGCCAGGACGCGCCGCTCGGACTGGCACATGCCGTGCTCATCGCCCGCGACTTCCTCGTCGATGAACCGTTCGTCATGTACCTCGGCGACAACCTGATTATCGGTGGGATCTCCAGCCTGGTCGAGGAATTCCGACGGACCACTCCGGACGCCCTGATCCTGCTGACCAGGGTCGACAACCCCTCCGCCTTCGGTGTCGCCGAGCTCGGTGCGGATCGGCAGATCATTCGACTGGTCGAGAAGCCGCTCGTTCCGCCGAGTGACCTGGCGCTCGTCGGCGTCTACATGTTCGGCACCCCCATCCACGACGCCGTGGGGGCGATCAAACCGTCGGCCCGCGGCGAGCTGGAGATCACCGAGGCGATCCAGTGGCTCGTCGACGGCGGATACGAGGTCGCCTCCCACCTGGTCGAGGGTTACTGGAAGGACACCGGCCGACTCGACGACATGCTCGAGACGAACCGCCATCTCCTCGAGTCGATCGAGCCGGCGATCCGTGGCAGCGTTGACGAGCACAGCACGATCGTTGGCCGTGTGGTGATCGAGGAGGGCGCCTCGCTGGTCCGGTCCACCGTGCGCGGGCCGGCCATCATCGGCCGGGACACCACCCTCGTCGATACCTATGTCGGCCCGTTCACCTCGATCTTTCACTCCTGCGTCATCGAACGGACCGAGATCGAGTACTCGATTGTGCTGGAGCGGGCGACGATCCGTGGGATCGGGCGGATCGAGGACTCGCTGATCGGCCGGGATGTCGAGGTCGTCCCCTCCGCGGCCCTGCCCAGGGCGCATCGGCTCATGCTGGGCGACCACTCCCGCGTCTCGGTGGCTACGACGGGGACCTGAGGCCTGCCCGGAGCGGATGTCCCTTGCGCATCCGTGACGGACTTCGTGGGGCGGGCGTCGGCCGGTGACCGCCCGATCCCGATCCCGATCCCGGACCCGATCCCGGACCCGTGATCGCGGCCTCCCGCGTGCCCCTGGCTCCGCCCGCCCGCACCGCGACGGCGAGGCAGAGAACGACGAGCACCGCCGACAGCGCGAAGACCGTGATCGTGACGCCGATCGGGAACGGCGCCCAGCGGCCGGCCCCCGCGACGATCTCGGGAACGCGGGTCGGGGTGAAGGACACCTGGCGCGGCAACCAGTAGTACGAACAGACCGCCAGCAGCCCCAGACCCTGCATCAGCAGCGCGCCGACCAGCGTGACGGCGGGTGCCAGTCGCTCCCGGCCGCGCAGCGCCGCGCGCAGGCCCAGAGCGAACACCACCCCCAGACCGACCAGCCCCAGGTAGAGATACCGGCCCTGGACGGCGATGCCGCGGGTGTACTGCTGGTACTCCGCCCAGCTGCGCTGCCCGACCATCAGATAGGCGAAGGCGACCGGGAGCAGCAGTACCGCCGGCCCGGCGGTACTCGCCAGCCGGTCCGGCCGCGCGGCGCGGCGGGGTCCGGCGGCCAGCGCGGYCGCGCACAGTCCGACAACCGCCCCGGTCGCCACGACGATGGCGACCGGGGAGAGCTGGGGCGGCTCGAACAGGCCAAGCCCGCCCCAGAAGCGGCTGATCATAGTCCGGAAGAAGTACCAGAACCAGGTGAGGAAGGAGTCCGGAAGCAGCAGTGGTTCCCGCCGCGGCGGGTTCGTCGCCCACCCGTTCGGCTGGACGGAGTCGTACAGGACGTAGTTCCTGATCCACCACCAACCTCCCAGGGCGAGCCCGAGGCCGACCGCCAGCGTGGCCGGCGTCCATGGCAGGGAGCCGATCGCGCGACGCGACGCGAAAAGCCGGCCGGCCGGATACGCGGACCGTTCCGGTGCCTGCCGCCCCGCACGCCGCAGGCGCCACCAGCCGACCAGATAGGCGGCGACGATCATGGCCGGCAGGGCCAGCGCGAACGCCTTGGTCAGCAGGGCGATTCCCAACCAGATCCCGGCCCGGGCGGCGGTGCGGCGACGCATGTCGCCGCGCAGCACACCCACGAGAGTGACGGTCAGCCCGCCGGTGGCGAGCATCAGGAGGCCGTCATTGTTGAAGGTGGCACCGACCCTGGTGAACCCGGGCACGGCGAGTGGCAGGGTCGCCGCGGCGAGGGCCGATGGTTGATCCAGTCCGAAGCGGCGTGCCRCCAGCCATGCCAGCAGGGGCAGCGGCGCGACCACCAGGATGTTCAACAGACGCAGGACGAAGACCTGCTGGTCATAGGCCCAGTGCTTGGAGCCCGGCAGGGCGTCGAGCAGCCTGGCGCCGACCACGTAGATCAACGGTGGATGCTGCACCATCTGGTTGGAGAGACGGCCGTCGCCGACGGGGGCAACCCYGCCGAGGGCGTCGAACGACTGGCGCTGGCCGCGTGGCGTCGGATCGATCTCGGCGAAGGACGGGGAGCCCCGCCGTTTCCCACCGGCCTGGAACATGTCCTGGAAGCGGCCGCGGTCGAAGTCGTCAGAGGTCGCGGCTACACCCGTCGAGATGATCTTTTTGCCTGGTGCGGGCCAGCCGACTCCGTGCTGCAGGCCGTAGACCATGTCCACGTGCTGAGCCTCGTCGTATCCCGTCCAGGTCGGATACACGAACGCGTAGCTGAGCAGCAGGCCKAGGTGAACCGCCGTGATGAGGAGCAATAACACCGGCACGCGCCGCGGACCGGGCATCGACACCGCCTCGGCGGCTGGCCTCGTCCCTGCCGGCCTCGTCCCTGCCGGCCTGGTCTCCGCCGCGGGATCGGGCGTGGAACCGGTGGTGTAGATGCAGTCGATGATCGACGGCTCTGGGGCATCCATGGTTGACGCCAGCGTAGACGACCGATGTGAGAGGTTGGACGAGCTCGGCGTGGGGTAACCGTTGCCTGTCTGTCGCACTCTTCTCGACACGGGCTGATCCTGGGCGGATCCTGAACCGGGCGGGTCACGGTGTCTGCGACACTCGGAAGGTGCGTTTTCTCGTGACCGGTGCCGCCGGTCAGCTCGGGGCCGACCTCTGCCGGCTGCTCGAGGCCCGAGCCGCGGAACCGGGCTCCCCGGTGTCCGGCTGGGCCGGTCTGACTCGGGCGGAATTCGACATCACCGATCCGGCCCGGGTGCGCGCCGTCCTGCGCGACCAGGCGCGTCCTGCGAAGATCCAGGGTGGGCTGGTCGTCTTCAACACGGCGGCCTGGACAAACGTCGACGCGGCGGAGTCGGACGAGGCCGGCGCCTATGCGGTCAACGCCACGGGGCCGGCGCACCTCGCCGCGGCCTGCGCCGAGGTCGGCGCGACCCTGATCCATATTTCGACTGACTACGTCTTCGACGGGCGGGCCGCCAAGCCCTACGAGGTCAACGATCCTACCGGTCCCGTCTCGGCGTACGGCCGGACGAAACTGGCCGGGGAGGAGGCTGTCCGAGCCCTGCTGCCCGATGCCTCGTATGTGGTGCGCACCGCATGGGTCTATGGCCGGACCGGCAGCAACTTCGTGAAGACGATCTCRCGCCTGGCCCGTGAGCGGGACACGCTGTCCGTTGTGGACGATCAGGTGGGCTCGCCGACCTGGTCGGCCGATCTCGCGTCGGGGCTGCTCGAACTCGCTTCCTCGACGGCACCGACCGGCGTCTACCACTGCACGAACGCCGGCGAGACCACGTGGTTCGGCTTCGCCCGCGAGATTGTCGCCGCTCTGGGCCAGGACCCGGCCAAGGTGACGCCGACGACGACGGAGGCATTTCCCCGTCCGGYCCGGCGCCCGGCCTACGCGGTGCTCTCCGGGCGGTCATGGGTGGACGCGGGACTCACTCCTCCGCGGGCCTGGGACGCCGCGCTGTCCGCGGCCTTCGCCGCGGCGGGCGACGCGCTGCGCGGCTGATCGTTCTGCCGGGTACCGATCTTTCTGTCGATCGTTGCGCGACCGGCCAGCGTCGACCCACCGCACCCCGGCCGTGGGCGGGGGCGCGCCTGACTCTCGCCTGATGTCCGGTCCCCGCCCGGCCCCGTCTTCCCGATCTACCTGGCCCGATCTACCTGGCCCTTCGGCGACGGTTCCCGGTGGGCGCCGATCGTGTTGACTGTCACAGTAGAATTTTGCACGATGAGAATAAGTGCGCGTGCTGCAAAGTTATCGAGAAAGAGGATATCGAGGGAGYGGATCGAGATCGGGGAAGCGGTGACGGGGAAGGATCCGACGGCGGCACCTGCGGCGACCGTCCCGGGTCGGGCTGGCGAGCCCGGGAGGTCGTCCGGGCCGGGGCTGCGGGAGCGCAAGAAGCGGCAGACCCGCCGGGCCCTGCGGGCCGCGGCCATCCGGCTTGTCGCGGAGCGTGGTCTGGAGAACGTTTCGGTCGACGAGATCGCCGCCGCGGCCGAGGTTTCCACCCGGACGTTCTTCAACTACTTCCCGACGAAGGACGACGCGATCGCCGGCATCGATCCCGAGGACATCACCGAGATCAGCACGGCGCTGGCGGAGCGTCCTCCCGAGGAGGAGCCGCTGGCGGCGTTGCGGGCGGTCATGYTGGACCGGGCCGCCCTCGTCGCACCCGATCAGGTCGAGCTGTGGCGCGTCCGGCTTGCGATCATCCGTGCCCATCCTCATCTGACCATGGCCTACGCGGCCAGTTGGAGTTCCTACGAACGTGCTCTCGCCGAGGCGATCGGCCGGCGTTGCGGGCTCGATCCCGATCGTGACCCCTACCCCGTCGTGCTGGTCGCGACGACGTTGGCCGTCGTGCGGACCCTGACCGTGCGGTGGCAGGAGTCCCCGGATGACGCTTCGTTGCCCGACACTCTCGGCCGCGCCTTCGACATCCTGGCCCGCGGCCTGGCTCCGCCCGGCCCCTCCGGCCCCTCCGGCCCCTCCGGCACCTTGGGCACCTTGGGCGGGTCCGGCGCCCCACCCGAGTCCGGCGGGTCGGACGGATTCGACGTGGTGGGCACCCCGAACGCGCCGATCATGTCGTCCCACCGGGAGCACCGGGAGCACCGGGAGCACCGGGAACGAGAACAACGAGGACAGCGACCCGAATGAGATCGACCGAGCACGTCGACGTCAGCGACGACCATGAAGGGAGCCGGTCATGACGCAGGCTCGATCAGCGGAGTCCGCCGAGCCCGTGGACTCCGTGGACTCCGTGGACTCCGTCGAGTCCGCCAGAACCGGCGCCGGCACGTCTCCGGCGCCCCGCGGCGGCGCCGTGATCCCCTCGCCGGTCTCCGACCAGCGCCGRCTCTGGCTGATCATGGGAGCGCTGCTCCTCGGAATCCTGCTGGCYTCGCTGGATCAGACGATCGTGTCGACGGCACTGCCGACGATCGTCGGGGATCTCGGCGGCGCCACCCATCTCTCCTGGGTGGTGACTGCCTACCTGCTGGCCTCCACGGTGTCCACACCGGTCTGGGGCAAGCTCGGTGATCTGTACGGCCGCAAGATCCTGTTCCAGGTGGCGATCGTCATCTTCCTGGTGGGCTCGATGATCGCCGGTGCCAGTACGTCGATGGGGCAGCTGATCGCCTTCCGTGCCATCCAAGGGCTCGGCGGCGGCGGGTTGATCATCAGTGCGATGACGATCATTAGTGATCTCGTTCCGCCGCGCGATCGAGGCCGTTACCAGGGGCTGTTCGGCGCGACGTTCGGTGTGTCGTCGGTGGTCGGTCCGCTGCTCGGCGGCCTGTTCGTCGACCATCTCTCCTGGCGCTGGGTCTTCTACGTGAACCTGCCGGTGGRCGCGGTCGCCCTGGTGGTGACGGCGTTGGYGCTCCCGGCGACGAGGAACCGCATCAGGCACGTCATCGACTACCTCGGCACCGTGCTCCTGGCCATGGCAACGACCAGCCTCGTGTTGCTGACCAGCCTGGGCGGCACCACCTACGCCTGGGGATCACCGGAGATCATCGGGATGGGCGTCGCGGGAGTCGTGCTCCTCGTCGGGTTCGTGTTCGTCGAACGAGTGGCGGTCGAACCCGTGCTGCCGCTGACGCTGTTCCGGGTCCGGGTGTTCTCGGTGGCCGGCGCGGTCGGCTTCGTCGTCGGCTTCGCGATGTTCGGCGCGATCGTCTTCCTGCCGCTGTTCCTCCAGGTGGTGAAGGGAGTCGACCCGACGGACTCCGGCCTGCAGATGCTGCCGGTGATGGGTGGGCTGCTGCTCAGCTCGATCATCTCCGGCCGGCTCATCAGCCGGTGGGGCCGTTACAAGATCTTCCCGGTCGTCGGTACCGCGATGATGTCGATCGGCCTGTTCCTGCTGTCGTTCATCAGTCCCGACATCTCCACGCTGCAGCTCACGTTGTCCATGTTCGTCCTCGGGGTCGGGATCGGCGCGGTCCTGCAGGTCCTGGTCATGGCCGTGCAGAATGCCGTCGACTACCGGCAGATGGGCGTGGCCACCTCGGGTGCGACCTTCTTCCGGTCCATCGGCGGGTCGTTCGGTACCGCCGTGTTCGGCGCGATCTTCGCGAACCAGCTCAGGGGTAACCTCGCCGAGCGGTTTGCGGGCATCCCGTTGCCATCCGGTCTGTCCGCCTCCGGTTCCAACCTCAGCCCCCAGGTGCTCCACAGGCTGCCCCCGACGATCCGGGACGGATTCGTCCAGGCGTTCTCGGACGCGATGCAGACCGTCTTCCTGGTGGCGGTGCCGATCGGTCTGTGCGCCTTCGCGCTGGCCTGGTTGCTGCCCGAGATCCGCCTGGGAAACACCGTCGGCGGCCCGCGGCCCGCGGCGCCGGGCTCGGCGAAGGCGGATGAGACCGCGGAGGTCCTCAAGTAGCCGCGATTTCGACCGCGCGTCGGCGTCTGCGCGGGACGCCCCGTCGGCACGCGGTCTTTCTGCTGCTGGTCGCCGCCGGGATCGCCGCTCGGGTCCTGGTGATCGTCACCTACCCGCCCGCGCTGATGTACCTCGGGGATTCGGCGGCCTACCTCGACCAGGCGTGGCGGGACATTTGGCCGGGCGACTGGCGGCCGTCGGGCTACCCGATGTTCCTGCGGATCCTCGACGGCCAGGCCCACCTGACGCGGGTCGTCGTCGTCCAGCACCTGCTCACGCTGGGCGCGGCGGTGGCGCTCTATGCGGTGGCGCTGCGGGTCGTCCGCCGGCCGTGGCTCGCCGCCCTCGCCGCCACCCCCGCGCTGCTCTCCCCGTGGGTGCTGGACCTCGGCCAGTTCGTCCTCGCCGACAGCCTGTTCGGGGTGCTCGTCTCGGTCGGCGTGGCGTTGCTCGCGTTACCGGGACGCCCTCGGCCCGTTGCCTGCGCCGCCGCCGGCCTGCTGCTCGGCGCAGGCCTGTGCGTGCGGACAGTGGGCTACGGCCCGCTGGCGGTCGGCCTGGTCGTCCTGCTCGGCACCGTGGTGGCCGACCGGCGGCGCGCGACTTCCCGGGCCGGGTCGGTTGCCGCTCCTCGGGCGGCCCGACCCGTCCTCGCCTTCGTGCTGGCCGCCGCCGCGCCGATCCTGGCCTACTCCGGGTGGAGCGCCTCGGCGGGAGGGGGCTTCGCCGTCTCCGCGCACTCCGGGTTCTTCCTGTACGGGCGGGTGGCGCCGTTCGCGGATTGTTCCGCGCTGTCACGAGCGGACCTGCGCACCCTGTGCGACCCACGGCCGGTCGACGAGCGTGGTTCGCCGGTTCGCTACCTGTGGCCGGCCGGCTCCCCTCTGCGTCAGGGGCACCGGCACATCCCACCGGGGCGGGAGGACCTCGCGGCCGAGTTCGCGGACGAGGTCGTGCGTCACCAGCCGTGGATGCTGGTGACGACGTCGGCCCGGTACCTCGTCGGCTATCTCTCCCCGGTCCGGCATGAGACGACGAAGACCTCGCGGGCGGACACCTGGGAACTGCCGTCCGGCGTGACCAACGTGCTGACCCCGGACGATCCGCATGCCGACGACGGCTATTTCGTCGCGACCGAGGTGCACAACCCCACGGCGGGCTGGCTGGCCGGCTACTCTCGCCTGGCCTACGCTCCGATGCCGCTTGTCGGCCTGGGTCTGCTGGCGGGTCTCGCGGCAGTACTGCTCGAGGCCGTTCGCCGGGTACGCAGGAGTGGGGTGACGGCGGCGTGGCCGGGGCTCGGGCGGCTGTTCTGGCTGGCCGCCGGGGCCGGCCTGTCGACCCTCGTGCTGTCCGCGCTGACCTCCGGATTCGACTACCGCTACCTCGCCGCGGTCATCGGGCCGATCGGATCGGCCGCGGTCCTGGGCGCGGCCGGCTTAGTTGCCGCGCTCCAAAGCCGGACCGCCGGACAGCGCCGACCGCCGGATAACAGCCCGCCGGACAGCTGACGCCAAGCGGACGATACCGTCGTATCCGCCAAACGATCGTCGCTGATGTTCGATGGGCTGACCGGCGTTGCGGCGTGGTAGTCGGGGCGACACTACCCGGCCGAGGCGGAGAGGGTTGCCGACGTGCCTGGCGGGGATGCGTGGCAGGYGGTCGAGACCTCCATGCGGGTGCCTGGGACCGGTGCGGCGCCGGAGGCTTGGCGGGTGGCGGATCCGGGGCGGCGCTGGCTTGTGATCGGGGTGGTCGCGGCCGGCATGGTTTTCTCCGCGCTCGGCGTGCTCGTCGCCGCGGTCGTGCCTCCCTTCACCTCGGCCGACGAGGCACAGCACACCGCCTACGCGTTCGACGTCGCCGACGGCTCGTTGCCCGTGCTCGACTCGCCCGTGCACTCCCGCATCCCGAGCATGCCGGGACTGCCCGCCGACTGCGTGGTGCCGCCGCCGCAGGCGCGGGCCGCGGTGGCCTCCCACGTCGATCGGCTCTGTGGGGTGCGCCTCGGCCGACCACTGGCGAACGTCGACCTCACCTACACCGCGAACCATCCACCACTGTTCTACGCGGTCGAGGCCGTCCCGCTCCGGACGGGCGTCGCGCTGGATCATCCGCTGGCCGGTTTCCGGGCCGCCCGCCTTCTCAACGTGGCGTTTGGGATTACCGCGGTGATCGCGACTGCGGCGCTGGTCCGCGGTGTGCTGCCGGGGCGGCCCGGTGTCGCGGTCGGCGCGGCGGCGATTGTCGGCGTGGTCGGCATGTTCGTCCTCATCTCCGGCCAGGTCTACAACGACACCCTGGCGGTGGCGACCATCACCGGCCTGCTCGCGGTGACCGTTGCGATCATCCGCCGGGGACCGGGGCCGCGGACCTTGGCGGCACTGGCGGTGCTCGGCCCGGCGGCGGCGGCGAGCCGGGCCAGCGGCGCGCTGGCCGTCGCGGTGGTCGTCCCGGCTCTCGCTGTCGCCGTCTCGATGTGGACGTCCGGTGGCGCGCTGCGGCGAGCCGGGCGTGGCCTGACGGCCGCGGTCGTGCTCGTCGCGCTGACCTTCGCCGCGACCGGCTGGTTCTACCTGCGTAACGTGCGCCGGTACGGCGATCCCACCGCCTCGGGCCGGGTCGCCGAGATGTTCCCGATCCGCGATGGGCGGACGTCGGCCTGGCAGGTGTCACGCGACAGCGACTTCTGGTGGCACATCTACCGCGGGTTCTTCGGACGTTCCGTCCTGCTGACCGGTCACGCCCGGACGATCGCCGTCGGGGTCGCGGTCGTGACCGGTGCGGGTCTGGTCGCGGCGGGGATTCGGGTCCTGGGCGCCCGGCTGCGGACCGTTGCGCGGCCGGGCACTCGGATCGCGGATACCACCGATACCCGGCCGGCGGACGACGGGGCGGACGACGGGCATCCCGAGGCGGATCCACCGGGAGGTCGGCTGGCCGGCAGCGTCGTCATCGGCCTTCTGCTCACCCTGCACTGCCTGCTCGTCGTCGCCACCCTGGTGGGCTACGTCGCCGTCGGAGGCGCGCCGTTCACCCGGTACCTGCTGCCGATACTGCCGATCCTCGCCCTTGTCGTCGCGGCCTGCTGCGGATCGCTGCCGCTGGGCCGTCGCGGCCTGCCGACGGTCGCGGTCGTCGCCGCGCTGGCGGCGCTCACCGTGGTCATGCTCATCCGTGACCTGGCATTCAAGCGGCCCGCGCTCGCCCCGCTGGCGAACCTGGACCGGCTGCGGACCGCCTGGGACCAGACGGCCCCGGGCCCGCCCGACCTCGGGCTGTCGTGCCTGGCGGGATGGGCCGTTCTCGGCGGTGTCCTGCTCGTCGTCGCGTTATGGAAGCTCGCTGACCCGGCGGTAGACGGCCGCGGTGAGCTGCGCGGTGCGCCGCCAGGTGAACGTGCGGGCGTGCGCCCGGCCGGCGTCGGTGTCGCCGGGGGAGTCGAGCAGCTCCAGGATCGCTTCGGCGAGGTCGTCGGCGAACGAGTCGCGGTCGGTCTGCCGAACGAGCCGCACCGGACTGGTGGAGCGGGTGATGGTCAGCCCGGGGGCCTGGCCAGGGGTCTGCTCAGGGGACCGGCAGGCGGGGGCGGCGACGTCGACGAGAGCGGCGGTGACCTCCCGCACGGTCGGGATGTCGGCGGCGACCACCGGAGTCCCGGCGGCGAGCGCCTCCAGGGGGGGTAGCCCGAAGCCCTCGTACCGGGACGGGAAGCACAGCACGCTCGCTCCGGCGACGGTCATCCGCAGTGCCTCGCTGTCGAGATAACCGGCGACGACGACGGCGTCGGACGGCAGGTTCGCCAGGTCCAGTGCCGGTCCCCACCCCGGAGGCCCGACGAGCACCAACGGCGGAGCGTCGATTTTCGCCGCGTGCAGCCGGCGGACCGCCTCCAGCAGCGCCGGGAGGTTCTTGCGGGGCTCCACCGAACCGACGAACAGCAGGTACCGCTCGGGCAGGCCACGGGCCCTGCGCCAGGCGAGGCTCGGCTTCGCCGTGGTGAACCAGGCGTCGTCGACGCCGAGCGGCGTCGGGGTCACCAGCGCGGGGTCGAGCCGGTAGGCCGTCACCACCTCGTCGGCCACCGCGCGGCTGGGCGTCAGCACGGCGGACGCCCGGCGCAGGCCGCGGGGGACCAGATCGCTGTAGCGGGCGGACGCCGCCGTCACCGTGTCCGGGGTACGCAGGTAGGACAGGTCATGGATGGTCAGCACACCGCGGGCCCGGCGCAGCGGTGGAAGGACGAAGTTCGTCGCGTGCACGACGTCGGCGGGGCCGGTGAGCCACTCGACGGGCGGGTACTCCGAGCGGGCCCAGGCATCCTGCAACAGCCGGGCCGGTGCCCGCCGGGCCGCCGTTCGCACCCCGGCCGGCAGCGCGCCCGGCAGCTCGTCCAGCCCGCGCCAGGTGAACGCCGTCGCCGCGAGTTCCCACCCGGCCCCGGCTTCCCGCCCGGGCTCGGTGGCGAGCCGGGCGAGCCCGGTCAGCAGATGCTCGGTGTAGCGGCCGACCCCGGTGCGTTGCCCGAGCAACGGCGTGCCGTCCAGCACGACCCTCATGCCGGAATCATCCCCTCCTTTCCGGGAGTGCCACGCCCCGCCGGTTCACCGCTCGTACAACCCGTGCCGGATGGCGATCTCCCGCCATTGCCGCGCGAACGCCGCATCGGAGAAGGTCTGGGCGCGTTCGATCGCCGCGGCGGCGAGCCGACCGCGTAGACCGTCCTCGGCGGCGAGCCGGCGAGTGAAGGAGGCAACCTGCTCCGGGCCGGTCCATCGGTAGCCGTCGATTCCGTGCCGGACGATCTCTCGCTGGCCGGCCCGGTCGATGACGACGGGAACGCAGCCCCCGGCCATCGCCTCGACGGTGGTCATCCCGAAGTGCTCCGCCGTCCAGGGACGCCGGTCATCGTCCTCGCCGTACCCGGTGGCCGACCAGAACACCGAGCTGGTCGAGAGCAGCCGTTCGACCTCGGCGCGCGGGGCATTGGGATGGATCTCCACCGGCAGCCCCGCGCCGGCCGCCCGGACCTGTTCCAGGTAGGGCAGTTGAGAGTCCTCACAGCCGCCGACGACGTGCATCGTCCAGTCGGGCAGGTTGCCCGCACGGTACAGGTCGCCGAACCACTGCACCATCTCCAGCTGTCGCTTGGCGTGGCCGAGGCCGGGGGCGAAGAACCGGCCGACGGTGACGACGGCCTTCTCCCGCCGCGGCGCCGGATGCAACCGTTCCACCTGGATGGGGGGGAACAGCAGGTCGGCGTCGCGCTTCCACAACCGGCGGATCCAGCCGCGGGTGAACCGCGAGTTGGCCATGACCACGTCGTAGCCGTCGAGGTAGCCGAGGTCGGCCGGGTCCCGCAGCAGCCAGGGGAAACGCAGCGGGAGCCGGGCGATCGGCCCCTCGCCACCATCGGTGACCCGGGGGCGGCTCACCGCCACGCCGAGTTCGCGCACGTCCGCCGCGCCTGGCGAGAACGCGTCACTGACCAGGGTGAGCTCGGTACCGTTCGCCGACGGCGGCAGCGATACCTCGAACGGGGTGAAGTCGGTGCCGATCCGCAGCTTGGCCAGCACGCCGCCGTCGGCGTCGAGGAGGCGCAACGCCGTACCGACGGGCGCGCCGGGCCGGCCGATATCGGCGCGCAGGGTGCGCCGCTTGCCCGGGCTGACGGCGAGGATGCCCGCCCCGTTCGTCCAGGTCCACTGCCGGCGGCGGCCRCCCTCCGGCGGGTACCAGCCCTGGCCGAAGCTCACCGCTGGGCGAACCCCGCGCAGCAGCGGCCCGGCCGTGCGGACCGCGGCCTTGCGCCAGGCCGCCATGTCGTGGTCGAACGGCGTCGGGAAGAAGCACAGGTACGCCGAGTGGCGGGCCTTCGGCATGATCCGGCTCATGTACGAACCGTTTACGAACAGGTCGTAGCGTCTGGAGAGGACGGCGATGGCCTCCTCGCCCCGGTCCGGCAACCGCACGTACCGGCAGTCGGCGAGATCCAGCCCGAGATGCTCGCCGAGCGCCGCGAGGTCGACCTCGGAGTGCCCGAGGAGATCGACCACGGCGCCCTCGGCGGCCAGTACCTGGGCGATCATGCCGTTGTGGCGTTCCCCGCCGCCCATGGAGTGCCAGAACCGGTTGTAGACCGCCGCCCGCACCCCGTCGGCCGGTTGGCCGGCTCTCGCGGGATCGTTCATCGGGACACCAGCCAGCTCTGCAGGCTCGCCCGCCGTTGCGCGGCGCTGCGCCCGATCTCGCGCCGGGCCCGCAGCATGTCGGGCAGCAGCCGCAGGTAGGAGCCATACACCCGCAGCCGCAGCAGGGTCGGTCGGATCGCGGGCTGGCTGCGCGCGCGCCAGGCCTGGCGCAGCGTGCGCACCGCGATCGAGACGGTGGTCAGCGGGTAGCGGATCACGGCGGCCAGCGCCATCGGCGCGGTCGCGTCCTTGGTGAGCATCAGCAGCCGGTTGCGGTCGGTGTGGAAGACGAACAGCGGTGACCATTCGACGCTCGACGCCGAGTGGATGTGACGCAGCACCGCCCCCGGGACGTAGCGGATGCCGTACCCGCGGGCCCGGATCCGCCAGGACAGGTCGGTGTCCTCGTAGTAGAGGAAGAACGCGTCGTCGAACCAGCCGAGCTCGTGGCCGAGCGACGAACGGATCGCCATCCCGTTCCCGCAGGCGGTGAACACGTCCTCCGGCTGGTCGAACTGGCCGACGTCGACCTGCTGGTAACCACGGTCGGCACCGTAACCGTCGGTCAGGACGATGYCGCCGACGTTGTTGATGACGTCCACCCGCGGCGCCTCACCGCCGACGGTCAGCGACACCGTCGTCGACTCGGGGCCCACCGCGAGGTCCGCTCGCCCTCCGGCCGACGTGCCGGTCGGGCCGTCCCAGCTCAGGGTGACCTGTTTGCGCGATTCCGCCGCCCAGGTGAACCCGAGGGTGACCGGGCCGCCGTCGGGGATCGGCACGCACAGTTCGCCGTCCCCTCGGGTCCAGAAGTACGGCGAGCCGCTCGGTCCCTCGGCACCATAGGTGAGGTTCTCCCAGAGCACCTCGCGCAACGCCTCGCGCCCGTCCACCGTCACCGAGGACACCCGCACCCCCAGCTCGCGGGAGTCGTGCGGACCCGGGACGAAGGTAGGCGTGTGCAGCCTGATCCGCAGGAACCGGGGGAGGAAGACGACCTTGCCGGTGGTGGCGCCGAGATGCCGGCCGCCGGGCTCGTCGAACGGCGCCAGCAGCGCCGCGAGCCAGGTGGGCTCGGGGATCGCGTCGTTGTTCACCAGGACCGCGAACGGCGTCGTGACCTGGCGCAGCGCCAGGTTGTTGCCGCCGGCGAAACCGAGGTTGCATTCCGCGGGCACCACGCGTACCCAGGGGTAGCGCTCGGCGAGCAGCTCCCGCGAGCCGTCGGACGAGGCGTTGTCGACCACCCAGGTCTGGTAGGCGAAATCCGCCTCCTGCTTGGCGATGCCGTCCAGGCAGGCCGGGAGGAGATGCGCGCCGTTCCAGTTGACGATCACGATGGTCGCCAGCGGCTCGACGGTCTTCGACTCGACGGCCGATCCCGCCTCCGGCCGGGTCGGGCGTTCCTCGCTCATCCGCGCAACCTCGCATCGTAGTCGACCTTGAGCAGTCCGTCCGCCTGCGCACCACCGACGCCGAACAGCTCCTCGAACCGGCGGGTGGTGACCGGGACGCCGGTGGCGGCGTCCGAGACGTGCACCTTCACCGCGAAGGCGCCGAGCAGCTCGGGCAGGCGTGGTACCGAGAAGTCGACGATGTGGCGGCCTGGCCCGATGGCGAGCCCGCCGAGTGGCGTCTCCATCATCCAGATCGGCACCTCGTTCTGGCCGACGATGTAGGTGTGCAGGTACACGTGCTCGGGGGCACCCTCGGTGACGTCGAACTCGACGCTGACGGTGAGGGACTCGCCGGGGCCGTACTGCACGGTGGGCGGCCCGCCCGGCTCGTGGCTGAAGGTGACCGACTCCGGCCTGACCGTGGCGTACTGGTAGGAGACCGGTTCCCCCGCGGGCAGGCTGCCCAGCTTCTGCCGCAGCAGTTTGGTACCCACGGCCGGCGGGCCGTCGAAGAACAGCGACCCGGACTCCAAGACCAGGATGCGATCGCACATGTTCTCGATGAGGTCGAGGGAGTGCGTCACGAACAGGATCGTGCGGCCCTGGGCCCGGAATTCGGCGATCTTGGCCAGGCACTTGCGCTGGAACGCCTCGTCCCCGACGGCCAGGACCTCGTCGACGAGCAGCACGTCCGGGTCGACGTGCACGGCGACGGCGAAGCCGAGGCGGACGTACTGGCCCGACGAGTAGTGCTTGACGTCATCGTCGATCTTGTGGCGCAGCTCGGAGAAGTCGACGATGGAGTCGAAGAGCTGATCGATCTCCCGTTTGGACAGTCCGAGCAGGGACGCGTTGAGGTAGACGTTGTCCCGGCCGGAGAGCTCGCCGTTGAACCCGGCACCGAGTTCGAGCAGCGAGGCGATCCGACCGTGTACCGAGACCCGTCCGTCTGTCGGGCGCAGGATCCCGGCGAGCACCTTGAGCAGCGTCGACTTGCCCGAGCCGTTCGCACCGGCGAGACCGACCGTCTGGCCTCGTCCGATCGTCACGTCGATGTCGCGCAGTGCCCAGAAGTCGTCCCCGGCGGGGCCGCCCCGACGGACGAACCGTTCCTTCAGACTGGTCGCCCGGTTGTGGTACGAGACGAATTTCTTGCTCACTCCGGCGGCCTCGATCACCACGGGCGCCTCGCGCGCCGGGTCGGGTGACGCGGCGGCCTCCCTGCCCTCGGGCGGGGCGGCGGGGCTCGGCGGGTACGCGGACGAGTATCGGGCCACTACTGCTACTCCTTGCTGGCCGCCTGCGGACGTCCCATCATGATCGCACCGCGGTCGGCGTGCTGGCTCCCGGGGCCTTCGGCGGGCGACGAGGACAGGGCCGGTCCGCCACGGGCCGACTACAGATCCTCGGCGAAGTCCGCCTGCAGGGCGCGGAACACGTGCAGCCCCAGCCACAGCAGGGCGAGGGAGATCACCCCGGCGACGGCGAGATGTTCCAGGTAGAACGTGTAACCGGGGTTCGCCAGGATGGGGGCGGAGCCCGTCGAGTTACCCGGGGGTGGATCGTAGATCGCCCGCTGGAACGTGATGACCACGACGGCCATCGGGTTGAGCAGATACACCCAGGTCAGGTCGGCCAACCTGTTCTGGATGAGGCCGAAGGCGTACACCATGGGATTCAGCCAGAACCAGGYGAGCAGCGCCACGTCGAGCAGATGGGCGGTGTCGCGGTAACGCACGTTGAGCGCGCTGACCAGCAGGGACAGTGCCACGGTGAAGGTGAGGGCGACGGCTCCGGCCGGGACGAGCAGCAGCAGCTCGGGGCCGAGCAGGCTGTAGCCGAGCGCGAGGATCACCACGAACAGGACCAGCAGTTGCAGCAGGAAGTGCACCGCGGCGAAGCCGACCGCCGACAGGGGGAGCACGGCGAGGGGAAAGCGGACCTTCTTGACGAGGTTCGCGTTCRCCACGACGCTGCCGCAGGACGCGGACACGCTGCCCGAGAAGGCGTTCCAGACGAGCAGCCCGGACATCAGGTAAATACCGAAGCGGGGGATTCCTGATTTCAGCACGATCTGGAACACGAAGGTATACACGACGAGAAGGAGCATCGGGTTCGCCAGTGACCAGGCGAATCCCAGCGTCGACCCCTTGTACTTGACCTTGAGATCCTTGCGGATGAGATTGCGCAGCAGTTCCCAGCGCACCCTCGTCTGGGCCCGGCTGCGACGGGCCAGCCGGCTCACGTCCAGCGCGTGATGGTGCTCCGGCCCGGGCGGCCCTGGCGRACCGGTCTGCGGCTCCGGGGCGGACGGAGCCACCGGCGGCAGCGCGGCGTCAGCCAGATGTGACACGGCCCGCCCTCCCCGTCTCCCGAACGCGCGGGTACCGCTCGCCGCCATGGCGCGACTGGAGCTGCACCTGTCCGCTCCTCCTCGACACTTCGGCTCGACACTTCGGCTCGACACTCTGGCTCGACGCTTCGGGGACTTGAACACTACCGAGACCGAGGCGCCCCTGGTTCGTCCCACGTCCAAGCGGGTTCCGCGACTCGACCGGCCGTCTTTTCCGGCTACCGAGAGTATCGCCCTGCTTGCGGAAGAATAGTCAATGGTGTCCAGGGTCGAACTGGCCCGCTTCTCGTCAGAATCGGACGGTACCGTGCCATCGCCGGGCGGGCGACGCCACCCACTCCGGTGGCCGACGGCCAGAGCACGGTTCATAGTATTGATCCGTCCATCTGGCTTCGGCCGGCCGAGGCCGCGGGGGAGAATCCCGACGCACGCCGGCCGTCGTGGCTGACCCGGCGGAGGCGGTCGTAACCGGCCGCATGGAGCGGTCGTAACCGGCCGCACGGAGAGGACGGTCGTGTTCACCGACGTCCGGCTACGCGAAGTGTGGTCGCACCTGGAGTCGGGCGGGGCACAGGCCCTGACTCTGGATGTCTTCGACACCCTCCTGTGGCGCATGGTGCCAGAGCCCGCCCATGCCTTCGTGCTGTTGGGCCGGCGGCTCGCGGACGCGGGCCACCTGCCCGCCAGCGTCTCCCCGGGCGAGTTTGCCCGGCTGCGGGTCCACGCCGAGCAGCTGGCCCGCCTGCACGCCGAGGCCACCCGCGGTACCCATGAGGTGCGGCTGGACGAGATCTGGCAGCTGCTGCTGCCTGCGCTACCCGGTGCCCCCGGCGTCCAGGACCTCCTGGACGCAGAGGTCGCGGTCGAACGCGAGCTCTGCCGCGCCGACCTCGCCGTGGTGGAGCTCGCCGAGCTCGCCATGACGAAGCTCGGCCTGCCGGTCTACCTGCTGTCCGACACGTACTTCTCGGCCGGCCAGCTCGAACGGCTGCTGAACCGGCCGGAGCTGGCCGGCGTGCCCTTCACCCACATCTTCACCTCCTCCGACGCAGGGACGTCGAAGAGTGACGGGCTGTTCCAGCACATGCTCGCAGCGTCGAACCTGCGGCCGTCCCGGGTCGTGCACCTTGGCGACCACCCCGTCGCCGACGTCGAGGGCGCCCGCGAGCACGGGCTTGTCGCCATCCATTACCCGAAGTACTCCGGGGCGCTGGAGCAGACCCTTGAGCTCGAGGGTCTGCGTAAGGCGCCGAGCGACGACCTCCCGATCGACCCGGTAGACGGCGACTACGGGATGACCGCGTTGCGAGCCCGGTCACTGCACCGTGCCGACGCCCTCGCGGTCCCCGCGGGGCTGCGCCGGTACTGGGAGGCCGGCGCGACGGTCTTCGGGCCGGTCTTCACCGGTTTCGCGGAGTGGGCTGTGGAACGGGCCCGTGACTTCGGCGCCGACCACATCCACTGCCTGATGCGGGAGGGCGACTTCCTTTCCCGCCTGCTCGTCGGTCCCGGCGAGGATGTCGGGGTCACCATTTCGACGCTGTGGGCGTCGCGGCAGGTGTGCGCGCTGGCCAACGTCTTCGAGGGCAACCCCGAGGAGCTCAGGAGCTTCCTGGTCCGTCGGCACGCGCCGAGTGTGGGGCAGTTGCTGCGCCAGCTCGGGGTCCGGCTGGAGAACGTCGCCGGCATCTCGGCGCTGGCCGACCGCCGCCTCGACGTGCCCGGCCTGCTCGACGACACCCTCGAGGCGCTCTGTTCCGATGAGCGGATCCGCAGCGAGATCGTGCTGACCGCGTCCCGCCTGCGTGAGCGTTACGTGCGCTACCTCGACAGCCAGCTACCCGAGAGCGGCCGGGTCGTCTTCCTCGACCTGGGCTGGGGCGGGACGATCCAGGCGCTGCTCACCCGGCTGCTCGCCTCCACCGGCMGCGGGCTGGACATCCTCGGCCTGTACCTGGCTACGAACCAGGCGGCGATGACGCACCGGTTGGCCGGTCTGGAGCTGGAGGGATATGTTGCGACAAGCGGTCAGCCCGAGACCCTGGCGAACCAGCTCATGCGTAGCCCCGAGGTACTCGAGCAGCTTTGCATGCCCGACGTCGGGTCACTGGTCTCCTTCGACGAGATGGGTAATCCGGTGCTCAGCATCGACCGGACCTCGCGGACGCAGGTCGCCCAGCGAGCCGCCGTCCAGGACGGCGTCCTGGCCTTCCAGCGGGAATGGCTGCGTTACCGGCGCTCGGAGACCCCGATGCCGTCGCTGGCCTGCGCCGGGGCGCGCCAGGCGGGGCTGCGGACGCTGACCCGCTTCGTCGCCCGGCCGACCGCGGTGGAGGCCGCGGCCTTCGGTGCCTGGGCGCACGACGACAACTTCGGCTCCGACGCCACCGAGGGCCTGCTGCCGCCGGAGCTGGTCCGCCGGATGCCGTATCTCACCCCGGCCGACATCGACCGGATCTCCATGCGCGAGCTTTACTGGCCCGCCGGGGTGGCCGGGGTCGCGAACCGGCCGCTGGCCGTGATCAGCGGGCTGGCCGCCGCCGCGGGCATCCCGCCGGAGGAGGTCTCGCCCGAGGCCGCGGCGGGGCCCGTGGAGGTCTACATCGACACGGGCGGGGACTTCGTCAACGGTCCGAAGGAGACGGCGGTCACCCGGTCGGCCCGCGACGGCCTGTCGATCGTCCGGCTCAGCCTGGAGGCGGTCGGGGTACGCCGGATCCGCATCGACCCGGCGGGTCGGCGCGGTCTGCTCCGCCTGGACTGGCTGACGCTGTCCTTTCATATCAACAACACCCCAGAGCCGGACAAGATAACCATCACCTCGCTGGACGATCCCGCCCAGCAGCTCGCCCTCCTCGGCTGCCGGCTGCTCCAGCCGAACCTGGTAGAGATCACCGGGGACGACCCACAGTTCGTCTACACGATCGACCTCGCCACACAGCCGCAGCTCGCCGGGGTCTACGCCCTCGACGTCGAGCTGGCGTTCGGCTGGATGGGCATCCGGGGTGATCCGCTGGCCCTGCCCGCGGCGGAGCCCGCCCGCGACGGTCTGCCGCTGCGGGCGGCCCGCAAGATCCGGCGCGAGCTCGGGGGATCGCGGTGACGGACCACCCGGACTCAGAGCGCAGCGAGGTTCGGGACAGTTTCGCCGAGCTCGCCGCCGTCGCCGCCGGGATGGACRCCGGAACGGACCTCGAGGCCCGACCAGGCACCGGACCGGGCACCGGACCAGGCACGGCGCCCACCTGGCAGGGCGATCATGCCGTCGAGGTCGGGGACGCCGCCGAACCCACGCTGGCGCCCCTGCTCCTGCACTCCCTGTCCGATCTGCGCGAGATCTGGGTGCCGCTGCTGGAGACGTCCGGGGCGCGCAGCATCGCGGAGATCGGTTCCGAGAGCGGGGTCACCACCTCGCTCCTCGTCGACCTGCTGCGCCGTGGCGGTGGCGGGCGGTTAGTGGTCATCGATCCCGAGCCCGGGGTGTCGCCGGCCTCCGGCGGGGGCCTCGATGTGCACGTGATCCGGGGGCACAGCCCGCAGGCGCTCGACGGCCACGCGCCGACCGACGCCTACCTCATCGACGGGGACCACAACTACGCCACCGTGCACGGCGAGCTCACCGAGATCGACCGAGCGGTCACCTTGTTCGGCCGGTCCTACTTTCCCCTGGTGATCCTGCACGACGTCGGCTGGCCGGCAGGCCGGCGCGACCAGTATTACAACCCCGACCGCATTCCCGAGGGCGCCCGGCAGCCGCACTCGTGGGACGTCGGTGTCGAGATCGACAACAGGGAGACGGTTCCCGGGGGATTTCGGGGCATGGGAGCCTTCGCCTGGGCGCTGACCGAGGGCGGTCCGCGTAACGGGGTGCGCACGGCCGTCGAGGACTTCGTCGCAGACCACCCTGACCTGCGTTTCTTCACCGTGGCACCGATCTTCGGGTTGGGCGTGGTGATCGACCGGCGGGCTCCCTGGGCGCGTCGCGTCGCCGACCTGCTCATTCCGTGGGTGTCCAACCGGTTACTTTCCCGCCTGGAGCGCAACCGCATCGACCTCTACCTGCACGTCCTGCGGTTGCAGGACACCGCGGCGGCGGTCGCCCGGGCGCGGCAGCGGGAGTGGGCGCGCCTGGACGACGAGCGCAGCCGGCTCGCGGCCATCGAGCTCGAGCACCTGCACCGTATCGCCCAGCTTGAGCAGGAGGTCGCCGAGCTCCGCCGGCGCGAGCAGGAACGCGAGGAGCGGTGGGCCCAGAGCCACTGGGCGGCCGCGGACGTCGACGAGCCCAAGCTGATGCAGGTCGCGCGGATCGCGAACTCGGTGCTGCGGTCCCGGCTGAGCACCACCGGACAGGACCGCCTGGCGAGGGTACAGACGCGGATCGCCGATGCCGGCGCGGGTCGCGGCGCCCTGCCCGCGCTGCGCCGTCGCTCGGCCACCCCGGTGCCACCCCCGCCGGCAGCGGCGCCGCCGGGCATGCGGCGACCGCCCTCGGAGCGGACCTCGGATGGTCAGCAGACCGGTTGGTAGGGCACGTCTGAGATGTGGCGCTGCCATTCGGCATCGGTGATCTGCTTCGACGGGTCGGCGCACGCGGCGGCGATCAGGTCGGCGTCACCGATCCGGCTGATGCGCACGGTGTAGTCGTCGCTTGCCGTGGCGATGCTGTGGCTGTCCGGTGTCCACGCCAGGGCCTGCACCCAGTCCCCGTGCCCGGTGATGGTGCCGATCGCCGGCGGCCGGCCCGGTTCGGTGACATCCCACAGGTGCACCGTGGTGTCCCAGCCCGCGGTGGCCAGGGTCCTGCCGTCCGGGCTGAACGCCACGTCGAACACCCATTTCTCGTCGGCCGGGAAGGAAGYGGTGGCCGCCGGCCGAGACGGATTGGTGATGTCCCAGATTCGGGCCGTACCGTCATAGGCGCCCGTGGCGAGGCGCCGGCCGTCCGGGCTGAAGGCGACCGCCCACACGTAGTCGGTGTGCGCGGTGATGGCCGCGAGCGGTCGCGGCCGGCGCGGATCGGTGACGTCCCACAGCCGGGCCGTCCGGTCGGCGCTGGCGGTCGCCAACAGGTGACCATTCGGGCTGAACGCGACCTCGTTCACCCAACTGGTGTGGCGGTCGAGCACGGACAGTTGACTGGGGCGGCGCGGATCGGTGACGTCCCACAGCCGGGCCGTGTTGTCATAGCCCGAGGTGGCGAGGACCTTCCCGTCCGGGCTGAACGCGGCGTCGAGTACCCAGCCGTTGTGTCCGAGGATGACGGAGAGTTCGACGGGGTGGCGCGGATCGCCGAGGTCCCACAGGATCACCGACCGGTCGTAGCTGACCGTGGCGAGCAGCCGTCCGTCCGGGCTKAACGCCGCGTCGAGCGTCCACGAGGTGTGCCTGGCCAGGGTGGCGAGCTTCACCGGATGGGAACGCGCGGAGATGTCCCACAGCTGGACGAGGTTGTCGGCACCGGTCGAGGCCAGCAGGCGCCCGTCCCGGCTGATGTCCACACCGAGCGCCGACTGCGTGTGCCCGTCGAGCACCGTCGCCGTCGCGGCGGCGAAGGAGGTGCGCAGGGCGGCGCGGGCCTCCCGCACCGGGCTGATGCGGTAGGCCGCCAGGGACAGCCGGGCGGCCAGGTTCGCATCGGAGTTGCGGACGGCCTCGGCGGCCAGAGCGACGCGAGCGGCCGTCTCCTCCCGGCTCGGCCGCCGGTCACTGCCGGTGGTGAGCGCGAATGGTATGAGGGCCGCGATGAGCAGGACCGCGAGGAGCGGGGCGGCCAGCAGCGCGACGCGGCGCCAGTTCCACCGGCCGCGGTCCCGTGCCGACAGGTCGACGGGCGGCCCGGCGCCGACCGACCCGCTTGAGGCAGACCCGCCCGGGGCAGACATCTGTCCGGGCGCGCAGCGGTCCGGGTCGGTCCGCTGCGGGGGCGCGGGCATCGACACCCCGGCACGGATGACGCGGGTCACCTCCGGGTCGGGATGCGTGGTCGGACCCATTCCGACCAGACGCAGGAACAGCTCCTGGGCACTCGGCCGGGTGGCCGGGTCCTTGCGCATGGCCTCTTCGACGATCGGCCGCAGGGCTGGAGCGAGACCGTCGAGCAGTGGTTCGCGGTGTACGACGCGGTAGAGCTGCACCGGCGTCGGCCCGTCCCCGAAGGGGAAGGAACCGGTGCCCGCATAGGTCACCAGGCCACCCCACGCGAAGACGTCCGCCGCCGCCGTCACCGGCTCGCCGTTGGCCTGCTCCGGGGCCATGAACGCCGGTGTACCGATCCGCTGGATCTCCTGGCTGAGCATCGTCGGGGCGTCCAGCGCCCGGGCGATGCCGAAGTCGATGACGCGGGGACCCAAGGCTGAGAGCAGCACGTTGGACGGTTTGAGATCACGGTGTACGAGGCCGGCGCCGTGGATGGCGGTCAGCGCCGCGGCCACGCTGACCGCGACGCGCTCCAGGTCGGCCGACCGCAGCGGGCCGTCCGCGGCCACCGTCTGGGCGAGGGTGAGGCCGTCGATGTACTCGGTGACGAGGTAGGGCCGCCCGTCCGGCGGATCGACGACGCCGAGTACCTCGGCGGTGCAGAAGCGGGCGACCCGGCGCGCGATGTCGGCCTCCCGGCGGAACCGGGCCCGGAACTCGGGCACCCGGGCCAGGTCGGGCCGAATGACCTTGACCGCGACGAGCCGGCCGGCGTGCTCGGCGACGTCCGGCCTGCCCCGCCCGAGGAAGACGGTCCCCATCCCGCCCTCACCGAGGCGTCCCAGCAGCGTGAACTGGCCCAGTTCGGTCGGGTCGCCGCTGTCGAGGGGCTCGATGGACGGCCCCGTCAGACCGCTGCCGCCCACCGGGCCGAAGCCCGGCGCCGAGGACGTCCCCCGTCCCGACCGAGCGGCGGGTCCGGAGGGCGTCTCGGGTCCCACGGGGTTCGCTTCGGAGGCGGGGTCGGGTCGAGCGGGCGATGCGGACGGGGRCGCCACCGTCCCCGCGTTGCCCGTCTCCCGCTTGCGGCGCAAGACCCCTCCCGAACCGAGATGGTTGACATCGCGGATCCTATGCGCCTCGGAATCACCATCCGAGGCCCCCGAGCCCCGATGCGCAGCGCCGCCGTGGCCGGTTGCGCCTTGTCCGAGGCCCAGGATTCAGTGTTACTCTCCGTGAGAGAACGCGCACGATGGTCGGATGGTTTCCGGTTCCTTGTCGGCGATGCCGGATCAGGGGGAGCGCGGATGCCCCGCGGCGGAGGGGCCCTGGCCGGTGGGCTCCGGACTCGTGCCGGCCGCCGGGCCCGAGCCGGTGACCGCCTTCGAGCCGGTGGTGGCATCCGGCGCGCCGGCGGTCCGCGGCCGTTTCGGCGGCAGGTGCGACGGATACGGCGCGAGGGGTGGAGCCGGCCGCTGTCCCGTCGATGGCGACCGTCCCCTGGACGAGGACGGAGGCTGAGCGGGGGCCCCGCCGGCGGAGCGGGTGGCCGGACCGCCGGTGACAAGGACCCCGATGCAGCAGGCCAGGGCTGCCACGGCGAGGACGCACACCGCGCCGGCAAGCCACGTCAGGGCGCCCTGCGGCCATGGGGCCCACGCCACCATCGCGTCCCACGCGTCGCTGAGGTCGCCGCCCGTGGGTCGCCAGAAGTGCGGAAACACCATCGAGATCGCCCAGGCCTGCAGGGTGGTCGCGCCGGCCAGGAAGAGCAGCGGCATGATCCGGGAGAGATAACGGCCGGTCGCCGCCGCACCCATCCCGACCCCGATCGCCAGCGACGCCAGGCCCGCGTACAGGTAGCGGCCGGAGATCCCGCTGACGTGGAAGTACCTGTCGAAGTTCTTCGCGGACTGCARGGTCATCAGGCCGAACAGCGCCCAGGTGGGCCAGAGCAGGAACAGCAGGTCCACCCGGATGCGTCCGGTCCGGGCCCGGATGAGGGCGAGGGCGAAGAAGACGATGACGACGGCGGTGCCCGTGCGCACCGGGACCGTCGTCAGGTTGACCTCGAACCATCCGAAGGATCCCCACCAGCGCAGGATCGTCCCGTTGATCAGCAGCTCGGTGTAGGCACCCCAGTCGTCGCCCAGATACTGGCCGAGCGGGAATCCCGGCGTCTCCGGTTGGAAGGTGCCGTAGCGGACGATGTTGACGATCCACCACCAGCCGCCGAGSGCGATCGCCAGCGCGCCGCCAAGCAGCAGCTGGCGCCAGGGCACGCGAAGCGCGGAGGCGGGTGGTCCCGCGGGTCCGGCCTCGGCGAGCAGGAAGGGCTCCGTCCCGGTGGGGTGAGGGCCCGTTGTGCGGGGGCCGGTTGTGCGGGGGCCGGCGGGGTAAGGGGTGGCCGGGTAAGGGGCGATGGCGRCTGGTCCGGTTACTGCCACGGCGACCGCTGGTCCCCGCGCCCACGCAGCCCGGGCGTCGCGTCGGGCCCGGCCCCAGGCGACGAGGTAGGCCAGCGCCGCCATGGGAACCAGCGTGATCGCCAGTGACTTCGTCATCAGGGCGAGGCCGACGAAGACCCCCGTCCAGGTCGCGGTGCGCAGGGAGGTGTCCCCGCGCAGCACGTAGACGATCGAGACCGTGGCCAGGCCGCTGGTCAGAACCAGCAGGTTGTCGTTGTTGACGCTGGATCCGATGTGGGTGAGCTGGGGGATCCCGAGCGGTACCAGGGCGGCACAGATCCCCGCCACCCGGCTGCCACCGCTGAGCCGGTTCGCCCCGGCCCAGGCGAGCAACGGCAACGGCGCGACCATTGCCACGCTGATCAGGCGCAGGATCCCGATGATCTCGTCCCAGCGCAGGTGGTCGCCACCGCCGGGGACGGCCTTGAGAATCATGGCGTCAACCCAGTAGTACAGCGGGGGATGCTGCACGAGCTGCTGGATGCTACCCTCCGGCGCCGGCGTCCGGTCCAACTCCTCCCAGCTGGGACGATCGTGGCGGGGGACGGCGTCGGCCGCGGTGAACGGGCCGGCGGACAGGTCGCGGGGCCGCTCCTCGGATCCGTAGGGGGCAGCCATGATCGCCCCCACGCCGCCCTGCGTCACGATCGCATGGCCCGGATGCGGCCAGCCCTTGCCCTCGACGAGCCGCATCACAGCGTCCACGTGGTTTGGTTCGTCGGGCGCATGGTATTGCGGCATCATCACCGACCAGCCGGCCAGCAGCGCGGTGAAGAGCAGGGTGATCACCCAGATGGCCGCGGGGATGGTGCGGAGAATCCCCCACGGCCGGAAGCGCGTCCCCATCGGGAACACGTCTCCGCCGGCCTCGGCGTCGGCGCGGGCCGTTGCGGTCGAATCCACAGAGTCACCCACGAGTGGCAGAGTCCCATCGGACGAAGGTGGAGTCATGCTACGGACCCCCGATTCCCCGTCGACATCATGGGTGCCCTTCTCCCGTCAGCCCTGGTCGCGCACGGTGGTGAGGGTGCTCCCGGGCGGGTGTCCAGACCGTTGTCGCGGTGTTCCYGGACCGTCAGTGTTCCCGGACCATCAACGTCGCAGCCCGCAACCATCATCCTGACCGCCCGAGGGCCGGTTCACCGTCATTGAATCGGGAGGTCGATACGGATGTCCTCGGCTATCCGGCTGCGAAGTCCGCCGGATAGCAGGACCTGTCGGATAGCAGGATCTGTCGGATTTCGGCGAGGCGAAGATTCCGGTTTAGGCGTGGCCGCGGAGGTGTCCGCGTGGCACGCGGACAGCCGAGGCCGCCTTTGACGTCCGACTGCCCCCGACGTCCGGCTTCCCACCCTGGCGTCCGAGGTCCGAGGTCCGAGGTCCGGCGTCCGGAGCGCGTGATCCGGACGCCGGATCAGCGCCAGGAGTCGATGTGGCCGACGATCTTCGCGGGGGATCCGGCGGCGACGGCTTTGGGCGGCACGTCCCGGGTCACCACCGAGMCCGCGGCGACGACGGCGCTCTCGCCGATCGTCACGCCCTTGAGCACGATGGCCCCCGCGCCGATCCAGGCCCGGTCCTCCAGCACGATCGGTCCGCTCATCGGCTGCTCCACGCCGTCGACGACCATCGGGTGAAAGTCGTTGTCGAGTAGCTGGGTGTCCCACGAGACGTTGCAGCAGGCGCCGATCGAGACGCGTTCGCGCACGAGGATCTTGGCGAACCCGTTGATGTTCGCCCCGGGGCCGAGTTCCAGCACGCCCGAGTCGACGACGATCCGCACGCCCCGCTGCAGCGACACGACACCTTCGCAGCGCAGGCGGCCCTCGGGATGCACCCGGATGATCGAGGTATCGCGTCGGGTCGACAGCCCGAACGCGCCGAGCCCCACCCGCAGCGCCGCGCCCTCGGCGAACTCGATGCGCTCCCGGCCTTCGATCACGGTGGGGGAACCGGTCCAGATCGGTTGCCTGTATGCGAGCGGGTAACGCAGCCCGGCCACGAACGAGCGGGCCGAGGTCTCCTGCGCCGCCCRCAGCGAACGAACGTGCCGCACATACTCCCGCAGATCACTTTTGAACGCACCCACGGAGCAACAGTAGGCGCTGCCCAGGTGGCCGGACCGCCCGGCTGTCGGCTCGCCGGGTCGGGCGTGCCACCCTAGAGTCGTGCGCGAGCCCTCGACGGAGCGTGCACCACCGCCACGGACCGGCGATCGGAGCGGGAACGACGACGTCGGACCGCCAGGACGCCGGCCCGGGACGCCGCTGGGCCGGAACGACGACCGGGAGCCACACCGACGTGAGTGTCAGCGCCATCCACCGACCTGAACATCCGCAGGCCGGCACCCCAGTGCAGGCGGCTTCCGGGGACGGCGTCGCCGCCGTCGGTCCGGACGCCCCCTACGTGACCATCGTGCTGCCCTGCTACAACGAGCAGGACCATGTGCTGCTCGAACTCGAGCGCATCACCGCCGCGATGGACGCGAGCGGTTACTCCTACGAGGTCCTGGCGATCGACGACAAGTCGACCGACAACACGCTCGCGGTGCTGCGCGAGGTGGCCCCGCGGTTTCCGCGCATGCGGGTGATGCCGTTCCGCCGCAACGGTGGTTCCGGCACGGCCCGCCGGATCGGGACCCAGGAGGCCCGCGGCAAGATCGTCGTCTGGACCGACGCGGACATGACGTACCCGAACGAGCGCATCCCGGAGTTCGTCCGTTACCTGGACGACAACCTCGACGTCGACCAGGTCGTCGGGGCGCGCCGCACCGAGGAGGGCACTCACAAGTGGGCCCGGGTGCCGGCGAAATGGTTCATCCGGATGATCGCCCAGCGGCTGTCCGGCATGAAGATTCCCGACCTCAACTCCGGGCTTCGCGCCTTCCRCCGGGACGTCTCCCTGCCCTATCTGCGGCTGCTGCCCCCCGGTTTCTCCTGCGTCACCACGATCACGATGTCCTTCCTGTCGAACCAGCATCCGGTGGATTACATCCCGATCGATTACGCAAAACGGTCCGGAACGTCGAAGTTCCATCCCTTCCGGGACGCGCGGCGTTACATCCTTCAGGTGCTGYGGATGGTGATGTACTTCGATCCGATCAAGGTTCTCATGCCGGTCGCCCTGTGGATCATGGGCTTGGGTTTCGTCAAGCTGATCGTGGACCTGATCCGCTACGACTTCCATGTGGCGACGTCAACGCTGCTGGCGATTCTGGTCGGCTTCCAGATCGTCGTGCTGGCGTTGATCGGCGATCTGGTGGCCCGCTCGCGCAGCGACACCTGACCGGCGTGCGCATCGCGATCGTCGGTCCGACCCATCCCTACAAGGGGGGGATCGCGCAGCACACCACCGAGCTCGCGCACCGGCTGTCGGCGCGGGGCCACGAGGTGGCGGTCGAGTCCTGGTCGGCGCAGTACCCCGCGCGGCTCTATCCCGGCGTGCAGCGCGTCACCGAGCCCGAGATGGAGCCGTTCGAGGTCACCCGCTACCCGTTGTCGTGGCGCCGGCCGGACGGATGGATCCGGCTCGGCARGCGCCTGCGGCGGCAGGCCGACGCGGTGATCCTGGTCGTCGTCACTCCCGTGCAGGCCCCGGCGTACCTGGGCGTCCTCGGCRCACTGCGGGCCCGGGGGCCGCGCGGCCGGGGCACGGCTTCCGGGCGAGCGGGTTCCGGGGGTGCGGACCCCGGGGGTGCGGGTCCCACGGTCGTCGCGCTCTGCCACAACGTCCTGCCACACGAGCGCCGGGCCGTGGACGAACCGCTGACCAGTGCGGTGCTGCGCCGGTCGTCGGCTGTTCTCGTCCACACGCCGGCCCAGGCGGAGCTCGCCGCGCGCCTCACCCCTGCTCCGGTCCTGGTGGCCGAGATGGCCACGCACCTGTGGTCCTCGGCTCTGTCGTCCTCGCCGCCCGGGCCGGTGGCCGGCCGCGGTGGGCCATCCGCCGACGTCACCCGGCGCAACCTGCTGTTCTTCGGGCTGGTGCGGCCGTACAAGGGACTGGACGTCCTGCTGCGGGCGTTGGCCCGCGGGCCGGCGGACGTCCGTCTCACCGTCGCCGGCGAGTTCTGGGGCGGGACGGGGGAGATCGCCCGGCTGGTCGAGGAGCTCGGCCTGGCCACCCGGGTGGACCTGCGGTCGGGCTATGTCGACGCGGCGGAGGTGCCCGCGCTGTTCGCTGGTGCCGACGCCCTGGTGCTTCCCTACCGGGCCGGAACGGCGTCGCAGAACGTCGGTCTCGCGCACCTGCACGGCGTGCCGGTCGTGGCGACCACGGTGGGAACGCTCGCCACCACGGTCCGCGATGGGGTGGACGGTCTACTCGTGCCGCCCGACGACGCGGAGGCGCTGGCGGTGGCGCTGCGGCGGCTCTACGAGCCCGRCGTGCTCRCCGGTTTGCGCTCGAAGGTCATACCGCCGGACGTTGACGGGGCGTGGGAGCGTTACCTTGATGTGACGTTGGGCGCGCTTGGGCGCACATGAGCCGTGGCRCATACGCGAGTCACGGCCCATCCATGGGTCACGGCCCATCCATGGGTCACGGCCCACGGGTGAATCGTGGACTCGGAAGGCGGAGTGGAATGAGCAAGGCGGACCGGATCGGCGGGGCTGACTGGACGGGCGGGGCCGACCTGTGAGCCCGGTGCGGGACGACGCCCTCGCCTTCGTGGGCCATCAGGTACATGTCATGCGCCGCCGGGAGGTCGGCACCCTGCTGTCGTGGGCGGGAGAACTGGCCGGGCGCACCCTGCTCGATGTGGCCGGCGGTGACGGCTACTGGGCCGGCCAGGCCGTCCGTCGCGGGGCTCGGGCGGTGTGCCTCGACCTCGCCCGGCACAAGCTGCAGTTCGGTCGCCGGCTGCGCGGGCATCCCGGGCTCGTCGAGGGGGACGCCTTGGCGCTGCCGTTCGCCGCGGCCACGTTCGACGTCGTCATGTCGGTCTGCGCCATCGAGCACTTCGACGATGGTCCGGCCGCGCTTGCCGAGATGGCGCGGGTGCTGCGTCCGGGTGGCGACCTGGTGATGTCCGCCGACGCCCTCACCCGGGCGGCGTCCTGGCCGGACCTGTTCGACCGGCACCGCGAGCGCTACCACGTCAGGCACACCTATTCCGGCGACCATCTCGCCAAGCTGCTCGATGATGTCGGGCTTGAGGTCATCCGGCAGACGTACATGTTCCGCAGCGAACGCGCCGAGCGGCTCTACCTGACTTTGTCCGCCAAGGGCGGCAGGACGGGATGGAACGCCGCGGCCGTGCTCTCGCCGGCCGTCRCCCTGTCGGACCGGCGGGCTCCCGACACCGCGGGCAGCGTCGTACTCACCCACGCCCGCAGACGGGAGGGCTGAACGATGGCGCCCGCCGGCCGGTCGGCAGGCCCGGGCCCCGGCCGTGAACCGCGCCGGCAGCCGGAGCACGACCCGCGGACGGGCCCGCCGGCGCCCCCCACCTCCCTGCGCAACCAGCGCATCCTCGCCGCCGTCCTGACAGTGCTGCTGTTCGGGCTGATCGTGGCCGGGACGGGTGCCGGGTTCGCGCTCTTCGGCCATCGGGGCTGGGGATACCTGGTCGGCGGGATCTCCTGCGTCGTGATGGTACTCGCGGCTCTGCGCGCCCGCGGCCGCTGACCCGCTGACCCGCTGACCCGCCGGCCCGCTGACCCGCCGGCCCCGGCTGTCCGGGGACCGGGCCGGCTGTCCGGGGACGGAGGAGGCAGGGGCAGACTGTGACCCGTGCGTGTGGGTTTCCTTGTCGAGCAGCTGCTCGCGCCGGTTCCCGGCGGGACCGGGCGCTACTCCGCCGAACTCGCGGCGGCGCTCGCCCGCACCGCCGCTCCCGAGGATCGGGTGACCGGGTGGTGTGCCGGGCGCCGAGAGGTCGGTCCGGCCGTGCTGCCCGGCGTCCTCGGTCCGTTCCGGCTCGGTCTGCCTCGCCGCGCACTCGCCGTGGCCTGGGCGCGTGGCGTGGGTCCGGCTCCGACGGGGGTAGACGTCATTCACGCTCCGACCCTGCTGGTGCCACCCGCGGGTGGCACCCGGGGGTTCGTGACCGGTTCGGTGGCGGACGCCCTGCGCGGCCTCGACGACCGGACCGGGTCCCGGCGCGGGCAACGGTCCGGTGGCTCCCGGCGTTCTCCTGGTTATCGGCGTTCTCCTGGTTATCGGTGCTCCCCTGGTTATGTGGACTCATATCCACCTTCCGGACTTTCCGGCGCGCCGCCCCGTCCGTCGCTGGCTTCCTGGGCCTCCGGAACCGTCGCGCCGGCCCTGGGCGATGCCCTGGACCGGCGCCGGCCGCGCCCGAAGCTCGTCGTGACGATCCACGACGCCGTTCCCTGGACGCATCCCGAGACCCTGACCCCGCACGGGGTCCGGTGGCACCGGCTGATGGGCGAACGGGCCGCACGCCACGCCGACGCGATCGTCGTGCCGACGCTCGCGGTGGCGGCCGAGATCGCCCGGCATCTGCCGATCCCCGAAGATCGCCTGCACGCGATCGGGGAGGGAGTCGCCGACGCGGTGGTCCGGGTTCCGCCCGATGCCGACGCCCGCGCCGCGCGGATGGGGCTACCCCCTCCGGGGCGTTATCTACTCACCCTCGCCACGCTCGAACCCCGTAAGGGCCTCGACACCGCGCTCGCGGCGCTGCGACGACCGGACGATCCGGGCCTGCCGTTGGTCCACGTCGGCGCGACCGGCTGGGGTGGGCTGGACGTGCGCGCGGCGGCGGCCAGGCACGGTCTGGGCGCGGACCGGGTGCGCACCCTTGGGCGGCTCAGTGACGAGGATCTCGCCGTGGTCCTGTCCCGTGCGGGCGTATTGCTCGCGCCGAGCCGGTCGGAGGGCTTCGGGCTGCCGGTCGTCGAGGCGATGGCGCACGGTGTGCCGGTCATCGTCTCGGATGCCCCCGCGCTGGTCGAGGTCGGCGGGGACGCCGCCGTGGTGGTCGGGGTGGACGACCCGGCCGCGCTGGGCGCCGCGGTGGCGAAGGTCATGGGCGATCCGGACCTGCGGGGGCGGCTGTCGGAGTCTGGACGTCTCCGTGCCCGGTCATTTACCTGGAAAGGGGCAGCACTGGCGACGTGGGCGCTCTACCGTCGAGTCAGCGGTTCCCCCGCCGTGTCCGTCGCCGACGACGGGCGGGCGTAGTGTTGCCCCCGTTGAGAAGCAAGCGGTCACCGTGAAGCAAGCGACCACCCCGTCGCGGGTGGCGCGTCAGGGAGGGAGCGCCGTGGGACCCCGGGTGCTCGTCGACGCCACTTCGGTCCCGGCCGACCGTGGTGGCGTAGGGCGTTATGTCGACGGGTTGGTCGCGGCGCTGGGCGCGACCGGCGCGGACATGGCGCTCGTCTGCCAACGGTCGGATGAGGAACGCTACAGCCGGATGGCCCCACACGCCACCGTTCTGTCCGGGCCGGCGGCCATCGCCCACCGGCCCGCGCGGTTGGCCTGGGAACAGACCGGGCTGCCACTGGTCGCCGAACAGGTGAATGCCGATGTCATCCATTCACCGCACTACACGATGCCGTTGCGGGCGCACCAGCCCGTGTGCGTGACGATTCACGATGTCACCTTCTTCACCGAGCCCGACATGCACACCGCGGTGAAGGGCACGTTCTTCCGGTCCGCGATGCGCACCGCGGTGCGCCGGGCGGCCCGGATCATCGTCCCCTCGAAGGCCACCCGGGACGAGTTGGTGCGGGTGCTCGACGGGGAGTCGACGACCACCGACGTCGCCTACCACGGCGTCGACACGTCGACCTTCCATCCGCCGACCGAGGAGGACAAGCGGCGGGTGCGCCGCCGGCTCGGGCTCGGCGACTCGCGCTACGTCGCGTTCCTCGGGATGCTGGAGCCGCGCAAGAACGTGCCGAACCTCATCCGGGGCTGGGCCGAGGCGGTGCACTGGCGGGACGAGCCGCCCGCGCTCGTCCTGGCCGGCGGCTCCGGCTGGGACGACGACGTCGATGCCGCCGTCGCCTCGGTGCCGAGCCACCTGCGGGTGATCCGGCCGGGTTATCTGCGCTTCTCCGACCTGCCGGGCTATCTGGGAGGTTCGTCACTGGTGGCGTATCCCTCGCACGGTGAGGGCTTCGGGCTGCCGGTGCTGGAGGCGATGGCCTGCGGCGCCCCGGTTCTCACCACGCCGCGTCTGTCGCTGCCGGAAGTCGGCGGCGACGCCGTCGCCTACACTCAGCCGGACGCCGGCTCGATCGCCCGGGAGATGGGCGCCCTGCTCGATGACGCCGAGCGGCGCAGGCAACTCGGTGAGGCCGGTCTCGCCCGGGCCCGGGAGTTCACCTGGGCGGCCAGCGCCGAGGCGCATCTCGCGAGCTACGCGCGGGCGGTCGCCGAGCACTGAGGCGCCCGTCGGCCCGGCCCCGGGGCAAGGACCGCCGCAAAGGGCGCGCTACGGTCTCCTCGGTGCACAAGGTGCCGTGCGTCGTCACGGGAATGTGTCGGGCGACCGGTGGTGGGCGAGAACGGGCGGGCGAGACATGGGTGTGGATCCGGAGATCCGGGTCGTCGTCGTGACCTTCCGGTCCGGGGAGGTGATCGGAGCCTTCCTCGACTCGCTGGCGAAGGCGACCACGCGGCCCTACGAGGTCGTCGTGGTGGACAACTCGCCGCACCTCGACGAGGGCACGGCGGCGGCCGCCGAGCGGGCCGAGGTGCGCTTGGTGCGCCCGGGTCGCAACCTCGGCTACGGCACCGCGGTCAACCGTGGTGCCGCCGGAGCCCGCGGGCCCTGGCTGGTGATCTCCAATGCCGACATCTCCTTCGCGCCCGGTGCGGTCGACGAACTGCTTGCCGCGGCCGACCGCTGGCCGGGGGGCGGGGCCTTCGGCCCGGGGATCATCAATCCGGACGGGGYGCTCTACCCCTCGGCCCGGGACCTGCCCTCGCTCGGCCGCGGGGTGGGGCACGCCTTGTTCGGCTGGTGTTGGCCGACGAACCCGTGGACGGCCTCCTATCGGCGGGAGCGGGGTCTCCCCCAGGAGATGACCGCCGGCTGGTTGTCCGGTTCCTGCCAGCTGCTGCGCCGGGAGGCGTTCGAGGCGGTCGGCGGGTTCGACGAGTCCTACTTCATGTTCATGGAGGATGTCGACCTCGGCCGCCGCATCGGCGAGGCGTCCTGGCAGTCGGTGTACGTGCCGTCCGCGGTGGTCGAGCATCTCGGCGGACACTCGACGAAGCGGTCGTCACGGCGGATGGTGCTGGCTCATCACCGCAGCATGTTCCGCTACCTGTCCTGGCAGTACCCCGGCAACGCGCGCGCGCCGCTGCGGCTGCTGCTCGGGGTCGGTCTCGTGGTTCGGCTGCTGCTCGCGCTGATCTTCGCCCGGGACAGCGCGGGGGCGAAGGCGACCCGTTCTGCGGATCTGCTTCCCCGGGGTGGTGCCGCGCGGGGCGCCTGAGCGGACCGCGGCCGGCCGATGGCCGGCAGGCGAGTTGCTGGTAGTCATGGATGTCCTGGATGTCCGAGATATTTGGAATATCCGGGCGGCTTGGTGAACCCCGGTCCGACACAACGTGTCGAAACCATGGCATGCCGTTCGTCGTATGGTCCTGACCCCGATCCGTTTTCAGCGTCCACCGCGTGTTCTGCGACACTGACGCCCCATGGACGCAGTGATGCTTGTCGGCGGTCAGGGGACCCGCCTGCGACCGCTCACGATGTCGGCGCCGAAGCCGATGTTGCCGGTCGCGGGGGTGCCGGTCACCGCGCACATGCTGGCTCGCGCGCGAGACGCGGGAATCGACCGGGTGGTGCTCGCCACCTCGTACCGGGCGGAGGTCTTCGAGGAGTACTTCGGGGACGGCTCGGCGCACGGACTCCAGCTGGAGTACGTCACCGAGACCGAGCCGATGGGCACGGGCGGTGCGATCCGCAACGTGGCCGAGCGGCTCCACGGGGGACCGGGCGATCCGGTCGTGATCTTCAACGGTGACATCCTCGCCGGTCTGGACATCCAGGCCCTCGTCGCGCGGCACACGGGGACCGGCGCGGCGGTCACCCTGCATCTGACCCGGGTGGTGGACCCGCGTGCCTTCGGGGTCGTGCCCGTCGACGACGATGGTCGCGTCACCGCCTTCCTGGAGAAGACCCCGGACCCGCCCACCAATCTGATCAACGCCGGGTGCTACGTGTTCCGGCGGTCCGTCATCGACACGATCCCGACGGGACGACCGGTCTCGGTCGAGCGGGAGACCTTCCCGGGACTGCTGGCCGCCGGCACGGCGGTCATGGGTTACCCGGATGACACCTACTGGCTCGACCTCGGAACTCCCGCGGCGTTCGTGCAGGGCAGTCGCGACCTGGTGACCGGCCGGATGGCGTCGCCGGCGCTGCCGGGGCCGGTCGGGGACTGCCTGGTGCTGCCCGGTGCCGTCGTGGCCGCCGACGCCAAGATCGGTGGCGGGGCGACCGTCGGGGCCRGCGCGTGGGTCGGCGCGGGTGCCGCGATCGACGGTGCGGTGCTGTTCGACGGTGCGGTTGTCGAGGCCGGGGCGGTCGTGCGGGACAGCGTGATCGGTCGGGACGCGGTGATCGGCTCCGGTGTCGCGCTCGACGGGGTGGTCATCGGCGACGGGGTACGGATCGAGCGAGGCAACGAACTACGGTCCGGGGCGCGCGTGTTCCCCGGAGTCGTCCTCTCGGCGGGCGCTGTGCGATTCAGCTCGGACCGCACCTGAGCGCAGCCGACCGGTTGCGGGTGGCGGCGGACCACTGGTAGCGCCGCCGCGTTTCCTCACGACGCGGCGGCTGCGGTCCGTCCGTGCGGAGATCTCGCGGACATCCACGGACGGGGAACAAAAACCGTCCGCTGAATGCGGCGATTCCGCGCCGTGGCCGAGGACAATCGCACTCATGAGGTTCAGCGTGGAACGCGACGCGTTCGCCGACGCGACCGGCTGGGCCGCTCGGCATCTGCCCAACCGGCCGGGCCCGGCCCGGAACGTCCTGACCGGCATCCTGCTCGCCGCGGGCCATGGCTCCCCGGCGTCTCCCGGTTCCGCGGCGGTTCCCCTGCCGTCGGGCTCCGCGGCGTCTCCCGGTTCCGCGGCGCCCCTGGGGGCGGCCACGGCCTCGGTCCTGACGATCTGCGCGTACGACACGGAGGTGGCGGTGCGGGCTCCGGTCGCGGCCTCGGTGGACGAACCGGGGCGGGTGCTGGTGCCCGGCCGGCTCCTCACGGACATCGTGCGCAGCCTGCCCGCGACGACGGTCGACGTCGTGGTCGACGGTGACCGGCTGGTCCTGCGCTGCGGCAGCGTCCGTTTCACCGTGCCGCTGATGGACCCGGGTGAGTACCCGCAGCTCCCTAGCTTTCCCGGACCGATCGGCGAGGTGGACACGCTTGGGTTCGCGTCCGCGGTCGGTCAGGTCGCCCCGGCGGCCGGCCGGGACGAGACCATGCCCGTGCTCACCGCGGTCCGGATGGAGATCTCCGGGCGTGGGCTGGCCCTCGTCGCCACCGACCGGTACCGGCTCGCGGTACGCGGCATACCCTGGCAGCCGACAGTCGACGATCCGTGGGCGCTCGCGCACGTGCCTGCCAAGGTTCTCGCCGAGGTGGCCCGCACGCCGACGTCGGCCTCCCGCATCGTGATTGGTCTGGACCTCGACGATCCGTCCGGCGCCCGGCTCGGCCTCGCCGCCGGCGGCCGGCAGACCATCGTCCGGCTCATCGAAGGGACGTTTCCCAACTACCGCAAGCTCCTGCCCGAGGCGGCCGCGCTCGTCGTCACCGCGCAGACCGCGGCGCTCGCCGCGGCGGTCCGTCGGGTGGCCGTCGTCGCCACCCGCACCGGGCCGCTGCGGTTCACTTTCACCCACAACCAGGTCGTCGCCGAGGCCGGGGACGGTGGTGGCGCACAGGCCAGCGAGACGATTCCGGTCGAGTACGCAGGTCCCGAGCTCTCGGTGCTGTTCAATCCGTCCTACCTGCTGGACGGGCTCGGTGCCGTCGAGGACGATCAGGCGACGATCGGGTTCGTTGACGACGATCCGGTCGAGGCCGCCGCGAAACCCGCGGTGCTCACCGGCAAGGACAGCGGCCGCGGCGCTGTCGACGAGGGCGCCTACCGCTACCTACTGATGCCGATCCGCCACGGCGGGGGCTGAGCCGAGGGCCAGGACCGTTCCTCCTGATCGTCTGGTTCGGCGGTCCAGGGTATGGATCCGGGGTGATGAGCCGGCCCGGCYGCGGCCCTGACGAGGACCGGACAGCCTTGTACCCGGATAGCCGGAGACAGGCCACAGATACGCCGAAGAAACACCGTGGGAAATTCGTCCMGCGGCCTCCGCGCGACCCCGCTCGGGTTACCGATGCGGAGAGAACCCGACATCTCCCGTTCGGGATCCGGCCCCTCCTGTTTCCCCGGTTCTTACCTCTGGTGCACTGACGATGTCCGGTGGAGGCTCTAACCTGATCTGGCTCCACGGTAAGAACTCGTTGTTACTTTTCTGGTTCCTCGGGAGGCCTGCCGTGTCCGTTCTCGCCGGTGTCCGGCGTTCACGTCTCGTGTTGACCGCGTTTGCCGTCGGTCTGATCGTCGCCGTGCTCGTATCCTGGAATATCGCGCCCGCGCGGGCGGCGGCGCTGCCCAGCCCTGACCATGTCGTCGTGGTGGTGTTCGAGAACCATTCCTACTCGCAGATCATCGGTAGTTCCAGCGCCCCTTACATCAACAATACACTGAAAAGTGGTGGCGCCAACCTCACCGCGTCGTACGGCCTGACCCACCCGAGCCAGCCCAACTATCTCGCCCTCTTCTCCGGAGGTACCCAGGGCATCACCAACGACAACTGCTACACGCCGGGGTTCAGTAGCGCCGCCAATCTCGGMTCCGAGCTGATCGCCGCCGGTCGCACCTGGGGAAGCTACAACGAGGGCCTGCCCGCCGAGGGCTCGACGGTGTGYACCAACAGCAGCACCAAGTATGYGCGCAARCACAATCCATGGTTCGCCTTCAGTAACGTGCCGCTGAACACCGCCCACACCTTCGCCCAGTTCCCGAGCAACTACTCCACGCTGCCCAAGGTCTCGTTCGTCATCCCGAACCTGTGCAACGACATGCACGACTGCTCGGTCTCCACCGGTGACACGTGGCTGAAGAGCAATCTCAGCGCCTACGCGACCTGGGCCCAGACCCACAACAGTCTGCTCATCGTGACCTTCGACGAGGACAACGGCTCCAGCGGCAATCACATCACCACGGTGCTCTACGGAGCGCACGTCACCCCCGGAAGCAGCTCGTCGACGACCTACAACCACTACAACGTGCTACGTACCCTGGAGGACCTGAGTGGACTGACCACCCACGCGGGTAACGCCGGAAGCGCATCGGACATCACCGGTATCTGGAGCTAGCACCGGTATCTGGAGCTAGCCGGGCGGGCCGTGCCCGGGACGGTGCTCGTCCTGGGCGGCCCGCCTCGTCACCGACATCTCCGCCCCGGCCGAGAGGGTTAGGGTGCCGGGGCCGGGGTGGTGGGCGACAGTGACATGGTGCCCGCGCCGGGGATCGGGGAGGCGGCCGCGCCCGGATCCACCAGGGGGCCGTCCGCCGTCACGTTCAGGGTGCCGCCCGCCGCGCCGGACTCCGGCGCGGTCGGTGAGTCCCAGGTGGCCCCGGCGGCGTCCGGGTTCRCATGCTTGGTGACGAAATCCTTGATTRCGTCCGCGGAGACCGTCGAGCAGCGCTGGGTGCGGTCCCAGGCGGTCAGGACGAAGTGCTTGTTGTCGACGAAGGTGCTCCGGGGCCAGGGCACACCGATGAACCGCGGCCCGGCGTCCGCCGCGAGCTTGCGCAGCTTGTCGACCTGATCCGTCGGCAGGCTCTTGTCGTACCAGCCGATCACGAAGCCGTGTTCGAGGTTGTGTACGGCCCGTTCCACCGAGATGCCCGAGTTCGGGTTGTAGAAGGGAATGCCGTCGGGCAGGGGGTCGGGGTTGTGGTTACCCGAGGATGGCGGTGAYGCCTCGTACGTGACCGCCGTGCTGACGTGCGTCGAGCCGCGGAACGGGTCGTTCGCCGTGCCGGTGCACCCGGCCGCGGTGGCGGCCGCCGAGGCCGGCGCGACGTAGCCGACCTTGCGGGCCTCGTTCTTCGATCTGCTGTCCGCGACGCTGTAGATGATGATGCCGACGAGGAGCGCGACGGCGACGAGCCCCGACGTCCCGTAGATGAGCAGCGCGCGGCGGCGTTCCCTGCGCTTCTGTTCACGGCGCAACTGCTCGAGCCGGGTGTTGCGTTCGACGCTCTTCTTACCCACGGCAACTGATCCTACGAAGTGTTGAACCACGTCGTCCGGGCAGGATGGATCCGACCCGCCGAACACCACCGGACACGCCCTGTTCCGCCACGCCGCACCGTGACCGTGGCGTCCCGGATCATCCCGGAGCCGGGCCACCCGGAAGAGGTCGGCCACGAGGTCAGYGGTGGAGGACGAACGCCGCGGTATCGCGGTCCGGTCGGGCGGGTGCGGGCGCGGCGGCGTGCCCGACCCCGACCGCGCCCATCGGTGTCCAATCGGCCGGCAGGTCGAGCACCCGGGTGACCACCTCCGGGCAGAACAGCGTCGACGACACCCAGCACGACCCCAGACCCTCCGTGGCCAGGGCGACGAGCAGGTTCTGCACCCCGGCCCCGACGGAGACGGTGAACATCCGCTCCTCGGCGGCGGCGCGGCGGGCGTCCGGATAGGGATGCGCGCCGTCGAGGACCATGATCGGAACGATCAGCAGCGGGGCACGCCGCAGCACCTCGCCGCGCCGAAGCCGACGCTCGACGGCCGCCTCGTCGAACCCGTCGCGTCGTAGATCGTCCGCCCAGGCTTCGGCCATCGCGTCGAGCAGCGCGGCGTGCCGCTCGGTCACGATCACGAAACGCCATGGTGTGGTGTGGTGCGGGGCCGGGGCGGTGAGTGCGGCCGCGATCGCCCGGTCGACCGCGGCCGGGTCGACCGGGGCGTCGGAGAAGTCCCGCACGGTGCGCCGGTCGCGCAGCGCCGCCCGGCGCGCCTCGAGGGTGCCGAGGCGGAACATGTCCTCACCAGCGGGACGCAGCAGTGCCCGCCCGCCGGCGCCGTCGTCGGGCAGCCGGCCGTAGCCGCGGACGACTGCCACCGGTGTGGCGCCCAGCTTGCCCTTGACGAGGTCGGCGGCCGCGGCGAGCTCGTCGGCCTCGGCCACCTCGGTCATCCCCAGCTCGTTGCCGTAGCCGTCGAGGTCGCCGACGTGGCTGCGCAGCGCCGCCATGCCGGCCACCCCGACGGCCATGTCGGTCAGGCCGCGCCGCCACGGCCGTCCGGCGGTATCGGTGACGATGACGGCGACATCCACGCCGAGCACGGTGGCCAGGCCCGACCGCAGCCGCCTGGCGCTGGCGTCCGGATCCACCGGGAGCAGGGCGAGGGAGTCCTTGGCGATGTTCGACGCGTCGACCCCCGCGCTGGCGAGGACGAAACCGTGGTGCGTCTCGACGATCCGGGTCGGGCCGCGCCGGGCGACCTCGCGTACCGATTCACTGTCGATCATGGCCTGTCTGGCTTCCTCGCGGTCGCCGGACACCGTGACGAGCCGTCCCTCGGCCTTCGAAACAATCTTTGAGGTGACCGCGACGACATCGCCGTCGGCGAGTGTCGGGCCGTGCGTCCGGACGGCCGAGGCCACCAGGACGGCGAGATCGTCGCCGGGACGGACCTCGCCGATGCCGGTGAGCGGGAACACGCGCAGCGCCCGTTCCGCGCTGCGCTCAGACACCGGCGAGCTCCAGAGCCGCCCGGACGATCGCCACCGTGGCCTTCAGATCGGTCATCAACAGGGGTGTCGCGGCCACGGTCGCGCCGGGAACGGTCGCGCCGGCGTCGGCGGTGTCGACGAGCCAGCCGTCGAGCAGGCCGTCCGCCGTCCCGTCTCCCGGGCGCGGGGCCGTCCCGTGCCCGGTCGTGGCGGGCGCGGTGGCCGGCTCGGCGGTGCGCCCCCGGCCGCCGTAATGCACGCCTACCGCCTGGGCGGAGGTCTCGACGCCGATGGCGGCCAGGCAGGCGTCCGCCATCCCGCGCACGGCCGCGCCGCCGATGATCGGCGACACCCCGACCACCGGCGCCGCGGTCTCGTGCACGGCCGAGCGGATCCCGGGAACGGCGAGGATGGTGCCGATCGAGACGACCGGATTCGACGGGGGGAGCAGTACGACGTCCGCGTCGGCGATGGCGGCCAGGACGCCGGGCGCGGGCCTGGCCTTTTCCGCGTTTACCGGGATGATCGCCTGTGCCGGCACGGCGGCACGC
Source organism: Frankia sp. KB5 (assembly GCF_002099325.1). Lineage (NCBI taxonomy): Bacteria > Bacillati > Actinomycetota > Actinomycetes > Frankiales > Frankiaceae > Frankia > Frankia sp. KB5. The sequence goes on from NZ_MRUJ01000018.1 coordinate 73,289, forward strand.
AGCCGCAGCCACCATTCCTGGAAGTGCACCGCGCGCTGGCCGTCGGCGTCCGAGATCACCACGTGGGTCTCGACCCGCTCGTCCGACATCGGCAGCAGCCGTACCCCCGGCTTCCACCGCTCACACAGCGCCCGGACCACGTCCGAGAGGGAGTAGCCGGCGTCGAGCATCCGGGTGCGCACCAGGTGGGTGGCGAGGTCGCGGTCGCCGAGTCCGAACCAGGCCGGCCCGACGCCGTAGGCGGCGAGTTCCTCGGCCACGACGAACGACTCGCCCTCGCGCCCCCAGCCCCGTTCGGCCGAGATCCCGCCGCCCAGGGTGTACATGACGGTGTCGAGATCGGGGCAGATGCGCAGTCCGTGCAACGTGATGTCGTCGCCGGTGTTGCCGATTACCGTCACGTCGGCCTCCGGCAGCGCCGCGAGCACGCCGCGCAGGAACCGGGCGCCACCGATCCCGCCAGCCAGGGCTGTAACTCTCACACCGACCAATCCTGGCACCGCGCCCCGACGGATGGGGCACCGGTGGGCGGTGGTGGATCTCCCGGCCGGGGTGATAGCGGCCACCGCCGGGCCACGGACGGATTTCTCCGGACCGGGGCGGGCGCGCCGGTCGTGTTCCTGACCGAGCCTCGGTCGGGGTTCCTAACCGAGCCTCGGTCGGGCGAACAACGGCGTCATCCATCCGTGGAACTCCGGCTTCGCCGGTATCGGCGTGTCCGTGCAGAAGGCCGAGAGCAGAAAGTGCACGAGATGGCTGGTCGGCCGGGAGGGTGCAGGGTTGGCGAGCCCGCCCTCGATGGTGGCGACCACCGCGTCCGCCGCGAGCTCCCGATCGGGTTCGGGCACGAAGTCGTGCACCGCGGCGAGCGCGAGCCCGTGCAGCCGCTCGTGGTACTCCATGACCGGCGCGGCGTGCGGGGCGCGTTCGGCGACACAGGGATGCAGCGTGCGGCGCCGCTCGACCGAGTCCAGGGCAAGGAAGAGCTTCGCCGCCGGGTCTCCGGGTAACGCGGCGATCCGGTCGACCTCAACGTCGAGCAGTCGGTTCAGCACCGCCGCGAAGGCGTGGTCCTTCGACCGAAAATACCAGTAGACGGAGCCCGGTTCGATGCCGGCGGAACGGGCGATCTCCGCGATGGACRTCCCGGCGAACCCGCGGGCCAGGAACTGCTCCTCGGCGACGGTGAGCAACGCATCGATCCGTTCCTCGCGGGGAACCTCCTGGCGGTTGCGTGGCACCTGATCAGCGTAACGACTCCCATGGTGGGGCAGGAGAAAATCGATGCCCAGTAGTGGTAGCCCCCGTGCGGTACGCCGGCGCACGCCGGCGCCGTCCCGACGCCGGCATGATCGGAATCGTGTCCCGGTGTCGGTGGGTGCACTCCGGCCGGGCTCGGGTAGCGGGGTCCGGTGGACGTCTCGGGCGGATGTGTCCTGCTCACCGTCTTTCTCTTGATTCCGATTAGAGAGAGCTGTGAGAGTGAATCCCAGCTCTCTACGTTGCTGGAAGGACCGTCATGTCCGATATCAGAACCACCAAGAGCCTCGAAGCCCTGTCTGCCTCCCTTAATCGCGCGCTTGCTGGGGTCCGCGCCCCCCAGGTCGTGGCCGCCCGCCGGGCCCAGATGCGACAGACCACCGGTACGACGCCGGACGGGTCCGACGTCGCCGGCGCCGGCCGGCGAGCCGACCGGACRCAGGCTCTGGTCGAGACGCTGGCCTCGCGCCGGCGGACGAATATGTTGATCGGCACGCTCGACCGGCTGCGCAGACCCGCCACCGGGTGGCGTGCGGCCGGCCGCGTGACCCCCTGACTCCGGGCCGACCGGGTTTCCTCCCGAACCGCTCAGTACCGTTTCGACACCGCATCCCTTCGATCCCGATGGCCACCGACCGGACCGGTTCACCTGCCGGGCGCCGGGGGCGCCGCCGGAGAATCAGAGGAATTCATGATGAGTACGGCGGCGACATCCAGCGGTGCCGAATCCAGCGGTGCCGAATCCAGCGGTGCCGAATCCAGTTCCCCACCGTCCCCGTCGGCGCTGCGCCGGGCGCTGCGCCGGGCCCGGGACGGCGCCACGCTCGACGTGGTAGAGGCCACCATTCTGCTGGCCGCGCGCGGCGATGACCTCGCGGACCTGTGCCGCTCGGCGGCCGGGGTCCGCGACGCGGGTCTGGCGTCGATCGGGCGGCCGGGTGTCGTCACCTACTCGCCGAAGGTGTTCATCCCGTTGACCCGGTTGTGCCGGGACCGCTGCCACTACTGCACCTTCGCCACCGTGCCGCACCGGTTGCCCGCCCCCTACCTCACGGTGGACGAGGTGCTCGGCATCGCCCGGGCGGGCGCCGCGGCGGGCTGCGCCGAGGCGCTGTTCACGCTTGGTGATCGTCCCGAGGATCGGTGGCCGGCGGCCCGGGAATGGCTCGACGCCCACGGCTACGACTCGACGCTGGGTTACCTGCGTGCCGTCGCGATCGCCGTGCTGGAGGAGACCGGTCTGCTTCCGCACCTCAACCCGGGTGTACTGAGCTGGGTGGAACTCGCCCGGCTCAAGCCGGTGGCCCCGTCGATGGGGATGATGCTGGAGACGACCGCGACCCGCCTGTGGTCGGAGCCGGGCGGGGCGCACTACGGATCACCCGACAAGGACCCGGCCGTCCKCCTGCGGGTCCTCACCGACGCCGGGCGGTTGTCGATCCCGTTCACGACCGGCCTGCTGCTCGGCATCGGGGAGACCCGGACGGAGCGGGCCGAGACGATCTTCGAGCTTCGAGGTCTGGCCCGCCGCTATGGGTCGATCCAGGAGGTGATCGTCCAGAATTTCCGCGCCAAGGACGACACCGCGATGCGCTCCGCGCCCGACGTCGGTGCCGAGGAGTTGGCCGCGGCCGTCGCGGTCACCCGGCTGGTGCTGGGCCCCACGATGCGGGTGCAGGCTCCGCCGAACCTCGTTGACACCGTGGAGTGCGCCCTGCTGCTTTCGGCCGGCATCGACGACTGGGGCGGCGTCTCCCCGGTCACCCCCGACCACGTCAACCCCGAGCGGCCCTGGCCGGACCTGGACGTCCTGGCGGCCGTGACGGCGCAGGCCGGGTTCACGCTGCGGCCCCGGCTCACCGTCTACCCCTCCCATCTCGGTGAACCGTGGATCGACCCGCGCCTGGCCGGACACGTCGGGGCGTTGGCCGGCGTGGACGGCCTGCTCGCCGACGGCGTGCTCCCGGTCGGCCGCCCCTGGCAGGAGCCCGACGGCGGACTCGCTGACACCGGCCGCACCGATCTGCACGCCGCGGTCGACACGGTCGGGCGCCGCAGCGAGAAACGGGCGGACTTCGACACGGTCTACGGTGACTGGGAGTCGCTTCGGGCACAGGTCAGCGCGGCCGGGACGGGGGTTGACGGAGTCGTCGGCACGGGCAGCCGGGCCATCGCGAGCCGGGCCGGCGCGGCTGCCGGTGCCGGTGCCATGCGGCGGATCGACCCCGACATGCTCGCCGCCCTGCGCCACGCCGGGTCCGATCCGGCCGGGATCACCGACGCCGAGGCGCTGACCCTGTTCGGCGCGGACGGCGCCGCCCTGGAGGAGCTCTGCGCGCTCGCGGACGGATTGCGCCGCGACGTCGTGGGCGAGGACGTCACCTACGTCGTCAACCGCAACATCAACTTCACCAACGTCTGCTACACCGGATGCCGGTTCTGCGCGTTCGCGCAACGCCGTGGGGACGCCGACGCCTACACGCTGTCCTTGGACGAGGTGGGCAGCCGGGCGGCGCAGGCCTGGGCGGTCGGCGCGACCGAGGTCTGCGTCCAGGGCGGGATCCATCCCGATCTACCGGGCGCCGCGTACTTCGATCTTGCCCGTGAGATCAAGCGGCAGGCGCCGGGGTTGCATCTGCACGCCTACTCGCCGATGGAGGTTCTCAACGGCGTCACCCGCACCGGCCTGTCGATCGGCGACTGGCTCACCGCGGCCCGTGAGGCCGGCGTCGACACGATCCCCGGCACCGCGGCGGAGATCCTCGACGACGATGTCCGTTGGGTGCTGACGAAGGGCAAGCTGCCCGCGGCGAGCTGGGTCGAGGTGGYGACCACCGCGCACCGGGTCGGCCTGCGCTCCTCGGCCACGATGATGTACGGGCACGTGGACACCCCCGCACACTGGGTGGCCCATCTGCGCCTGCTACGGCGCATCCAGGACTCCACCGGCGGCTTCACCGAGTTCGTGGCCCTCCCCTTCGTCCATCACAGCTCGCCGATCTACCTGGCCGGTGTCGCTCGTCCCGGYCCCACCCGCCAGGAGAACCGGGCTGTGCACGCGATGGCGCGCATTCTGCTGCACGGCTCGATCGACAACATCCAGTGCTCCTGGGTCAAGCTCGGGGTGGAGGGCTGTCGGGCCGTGCTCACCGGTGGGGCGAACGACATCGGCGGCACGCTGATGGAGGAGACGATCAGTCGGATGGCCGGCTCGCAGCACGGCTCGCGGCGCTCCGTGGCCGAACTCGAGGAGGTGRCCGCGGGGGCGGGTCGTCCCGCTCGGCAACGCACCACCACGTATGGCCGGATCCCTGACGAGCGCTTTCGCGCTGCCCGGGGCCGCACCGTCCGGGCCATGCTGCCGGTGGTGTCCTGACACCCGCCAAGTTCTGATCACCAAAAACTACTCTCCGTAGTCGAATGGGCTGGGGTTGCCGGGTCTGGCGGCTGATCGGTATGCGCCTGCGGCGGTTGCCCGAGCTCAGACCTGCCCTTTTAGGGGTTTATGCCCTTTAGATCTGGGCGGGATAATGYCGTTGCCGCGACCCGTCTGATCGCGCAGAGTGACGGAAGGGAGGGTTGCGTGGACCCTCGGCGACAGGCTGTAGTGACTGTGAGCTATGGTCTCATCGCTGGTTGTAGAAGATGTTGCGACGGTGGGGTTGACGCGATCGAGTCTGGAGCGTGTAATTACCGGCGTGTCATTCCCCCCGCTGGCGGGGTTCGTGCGGTAGTGCGTCGCCTGACCGGTGTGGAAACTAGTCACCTGCGCGCCGGCGCCCAGGGGTGGCCGACCGCACCGCGACGGGTCTGGAGGAGTCCACATGGAGCACGCCGACGCGGGCGTCCACACTGTCCTCGCGGACGTYGAGCGTCCCGCTGAGCATGACCCRTTCGCTGATCACCCTGAGCGGGTGCTCACCGAACGGCACACCCGGGCCACATCCGAAACGGTCCCGCGGGCGCGGGTGCCGGCCACGGCCGCTCCCGCCCTCCCCGAGTTGACCGGTCGGTCCGTCGCCGAGGGCACCGACCTCGTCGAGGACATCCAGGACGATTCCGTYGAGGACATCGACGATGTCGACGATGTCGACGAGGCTGACGAGGCTGACGAGGCTGACGAGGCCGAGACCGAGGACTTGGAGGATCTTGGTGGATCGGCCGGGAGGTCCGCCCTCGCCCAGGTGATCGATCTGGGGATGGGGGACCTTCTCGGCGAGGCGATGGAGTGGCAGGAACGCGCGCTGTGCGCGCAGACCGATCCCGAGGCGTTCTTCCCGGAGAAGGGCGGCTCGACCCGCGAGGCCAAGCGCATCTGCTCGGGCTGTGAGGTCCGGGCCGAGTGCCTGGAGTACGCGCTGGAGAACGACGAGCGGTTCGGGATCTGGGGCGGCATGTCCGAGCGGGAGAGGCGCAAGCAGCGACGCCGAGCGGTCTGATCCCGACCGGTGACCGGCGGTCGGCGCATGACGGGCGATCCGGGCAGGTCACAGGCGGCCACGGTCGCCGCGGTGACCGTGGCCGATGACGCGGGGCCGCCGGTCGTCGCGGTCTGCGTGCTCGGTCGAGGGGGTGGTGGACCCGACGTTGCCGCCCAGGTCCGGGCCGCCCTGCGTGCCCAGACCAGACCGCCGGACCGGGTCGTCGAGGTGCGGCTCGGTGGCGGGGGATGCGTTCCCCGGCAACGCGCGTCTCCCCTGGACGGGGAGGGTCGCCTCCCGTCCGCCGACCATCCCGTCGACCCGGGCACCGACGGYGCGGATGCTCAGGCCGGTGACCCGGTCGCCGAGCCCCTCGTCGTAGAGGTGCCGTCCGCCACACCGTTCGGCGCCGCCGTAGCCGTGGGGCTGGCTCGGCTGGGGAACCCACCGGAGCACGGATTCGTCTGGCTCCTCGACGACACCGCGATCCCCACCCCGGGCGCGTTGCACACCCTGCTGGCCTACGCCCGGCTGGACCGGGGCGCCGCCGTCCTCGGCCCCAAACTGCTCGCCCGCGCTCCGGAATCCGCCCCACCCGCCGAATTCGTCCCACCCGCCGGAGCGGGCGGTTCCGCTGGACCGGCAGGTGCGCGGTCCCGGCCGGTGACGAGACCCCGGGTGGTTGAAGCCGGGGTGAGCGTCGACCGGGCCGGGCGACGGCATCCCGGAATTCGCCCGGACTATGATGATCATGGACAGTGTGACGGGGTACGTGACGTCCTCGCCGTCGCGTGTTCGGGCATGCTCGTGCGGGCGGTGGTCTGGCGACTGCTGGGTGGACTCGACCCCGAGCTCGATGGTGGTCATGACATCGATCTCGGCTGGCGGGTGGCCCGTGCCGGCCTACGGGTCGTCGTCGTCCCGTCGGCCACGGTGACCGTGACCTCGGCCTCAGCCTTTTCCGGGGGGCCGGCCTTCCCCAGGGCATCGGCCGACCGCGCGGGGGTTCTACGGGTCCGGCTGGCGAACACGGCGACGGTGCTGTTTCCGGCGATGGTGGTCGCCCTGCTCGTCGGAACGGTCGTGCGCACCCTCGGCCTGCTCCTGCGCGGCCGACGCCGGGCGGCGCTCGCCGAGCTCACGCTCGCCGGTACCGTGCTGGGGCGGCCATGGCAGCTGCGCCGGATGCGTCGGCGCGCCGCCCGCACGTGGGCGGTGCCGCATCGGGCCGTCCGCCCGTTGTTCCCGGCCCGCCTGCCGTGGCGGCGCGGAGCCGGCGCCGATGATCTCCTTGATCGGGCCGGAGCCGCCGAAGACGTCGCCGACACCACCTTGATGGTCACCGGGCCCAGACCGGATGTGCACCCGCGCCGGCCGGCCTGGCCGCCGACGACCCTGGCGGCCCTGCTGGGTGCCGTCGGGCTCCTGGCCATGCGGGGGATGCCGGCGGACATGCTCGGCGGGGGCCTGCCGCTCCCGGCAGGCAGCCGGAACCTGTGGTCGGCCGTGTGGTCTGGATGGGCGGGGGCGCCCGATGGACCTCTGAGTGGTCCTGGGCCGGCACCCCCTTTCACCGCGCTGCTCGCCGCGGCAGCCACTCTGCTGGGGGGGAGGCCGGCGCCGGCCGCTTGGATCCTGCTGGCGGCCGGCCCGGCGCTCGCGGGCCTGAGCGTCTACCGGGCCCTCGCCCGGCTGGGACCACATCCGATCGCCCGGTTCGGGCTCGCCGCCGGCTACGGGTTGAACCCGGTGATGACCGGGTCGGTCCTCGCCGGCCGCACCGACACCGTGGGCGCGGTGATCGGCCTTCCCCTGGTGCTCGCCGCCGCCGACGCGGTCCTGCGGGACCGGCGGGACGGCTCCGGCTTTGGCGTCGGTGGGGCGCCGGGCCGGCCGGTGTGGACGCTCGCGATCTGTCTGGTCGGGTTCATCGCCTGCGCCCCGTCGACGCTGGCCATCGCCTGGGCGGGCCTGGTCGTCGTCGCGTTCCTGACCGCGCGGTCCAGGCTGCCCGGTATGATCGTCGCTCTGCTCGCGACGATCATACCGGTGCTTCCGGACCTGCGGGTGGATCCCGTCGCTGTCCTCACCGAATCGGCGATCACCCTGGCCCGGTTGCCCCAGTACTCCCTGGCCCTGCTGGCCGGTGCGGACAGCGGACCCAGGGCCGATGTGGCCGGCTTCGTCGGTGGATGTCTGGCCTGCTGGTTGTTCGGCCGCCTCGCGGGCCGGGAGCGGGGCCGCCGGCGGCGCACGGCCGTGCTGGTGGTCCTTCCCGTGACGCTGCTCCTCCTCGTCGGGCCGCTGATCCTTGCCGCCCGCTTCCTGGCCGTGGACGTGGCCCGGCCCGGCGACACCACAGGGGCGAACCCGGCCGGCGTCGAGGGGTCCGCCCTCGCCCACGCGGTCGCGGCCGTGACCCGCGCCGCCGGGCCGGGTGCCCGCGTCCTCGTCCTGCACCAACCGGCCTCGGCCAGAACGATCCGGTACACCCTGGCCTCCGCGTCCGGGCCGACGTTTCCCGAGGCCGGCGCCCGCACCCCGCGGCGGTCCGGCCGGTTCCTCGCCGACATGGTCGCGGACCTCGCCACCAACGGTGGCCGGGCAGCCGGCTGGCTCCCGCTTCTGGGCGTGACATCGGTCGCTGTACCTACGGTCGACTCGGCCTCTCAGCTCGTCGCCCGCCTGGACGCGACGCCGTCCTTGATCCGGGATCGTCCCCGCCCGGGGGCGATCCTCTGGCGCCCCGCCGTTGCGGCCCGTGGTGCGACGGCCTTGGGAGAGCCCGGTGGGGCCGGCGCGCCGCGACCGGACGCATCCGGGTGGGCGGGCGGACCCCTGGCCTGGGTGATGGAGTCCGATCGGGCCGATCGTCGTGAGCCGGTGGCGCGGCACTCCGCTCCCGCGGCGACGAGGCCGACAACCCGCCCGATCGGTACGGCGCCGGGTGTTCCTCCCCTCCTCTCGGCGCCGCTGCCGCCAGCGCCCTCCTCGGTACGTCGGTTGGCCTCCGGCGAGCGGTTGCCCGCCCTCGCAGCCCGGTCCGGCCCGGCACGCTGCCTGGTGCTCGCCGTGCCGGCGGATGCCGGATGGCACGCGTGGCTGGAAGGCCGGCCGCTGGCTCCGTTCCGGGCGTGGGGCTGGGCAGCCGGATTCCAACTGCCGCCCGACGGCGGTCGGCTCCGCATCGACCACGACCGGACTTCACCCCACCGGGCAGTGGTGGGCCAGGCTGCGGCACTCGCCGCGCTCGTCCTGCTGGGAATCCCGGTCATGCTGGGAATCCCGGTCATGCGGTCGCGGCGGATGGCTCCCCCGGCTGCGACGCAGCCGGGGCGGGTCGGGAAGGTCGAACGGCCGTCATACCAGCGGCCGTCGTGTCACGTCGTGGTCGTTTCGCGGACGGTCGTTTCGCGGACGGTGCTGCCGCTGGCGGTCCTCGGACTGCTCGGGCTGACCGGGGCGTTCCTCGCCGGCACCGGCACCGGCACCAGCACCAGCACCAGCACCGGTGCCGGGAAGGGACGGATCTGGCCGCTGTCAGGCGCCATGCTGGCCTGCCCGGACCTGACGCTGGTGGCACCCGATCCGGACGGGCCGGGCGGGCGGGCCCGTTCGCTCGGCCTGGACGTGGCCGCCGGCGGTGGACCGACGGGCCGGGTGCGGGTGTCCACGGTGGGGTCCGAGGTTCCAACCAAAGGGCTTGGACTACGGATGGACGCCCGTGGTCGACGTCACCTGGACCTTCCGCGGCCCTCGGAGAGCAGCGCCGTCACCGGCGTGGCGGGCAGCCGCGGATCGATCCTGGTGACCGCCCAGGGTGCGTCCGCCGGGGGACTGTCGGCCACCGTGACGRCCCGGGACAAAGACGGCGTCGGGTCAATGGACGGCGTCGGGCCGATTCAGGCGCGTTGCGAGCCGTCCCGGGCCCGGGTCTGGTTCACCGGACCATCGACCGTGGCCGGTCGGGATCCGGTGGTGATCTGGTCGAATCTGGCAGATGAACCGGCCCGGATCAACGTGCGGGTGYTTTCCGACGGACCGGCGACGTCGCCGCAGGACATCACCGTGCCCCCGGAGCACGCGGTGATCCGGCGACTCGCCTCCCTCGCACCGGAGGCCACCGCGACCGCGCTCGACGTCCAGGTGCGCTCCGGCCGGGTTCTCACCTGGGTCGCGGACCGGCCCAGCGCGGGGCGTACGGACTCGGTGCCGGGGACGGACCGGGCGGGGCGTGCGGATCCGGTGARCCTTGTCCCGAGCACCTCCGCCCCGGCCCGGCGTCTCCTGCTTGGCGGGGTCGTCGTCCCGGCGGGGTCAGCGTCCTCGACGGCGCACCTGGTGCTCGCCGCACCGTTGCGGGAGGCCACGGTGCGCATCACGGTCCTCACGGGTACGGGTCGGCACACGCCGATCGGCCTGGAGGCCGTCGTCGTGCCCGCCACGGGTGCGATCACCACGCCCGTGCCGCTGCCGGCGGGCGCCGCCTCGGCGGTCCTGGTCGAATCGGCCGATGACGCACCGGTGCTCGCCGGACTGGCCGCACCGTCGGGCCGGGCGGGAGAGCGGTCGACCGGCTCGGCCGGCGGATCCACCTGGGTCGGCGCCACCAGCCTTGATCCTCCGCTCGACCCGCGCGGGCTCGACGCGTACGGCCAGGCGGTCGGCCTCTCCGGGCCGACGGGGCTGGCCGCCGGGGCGGGATCCGCGCCGGACGCGGTCGTCTCCCTCCCACCGGTGCCGCCCGGCGCGACCGGCGTCGTCGTGCTCGCAGCTCCGGCGGGAGCGGTCACGGCGTGGATCGACGGCGAGCTGGTACGGGTACGGCCGGGCACCGTCGCGACTGCCCGCATGCCGATCGGACGGGCCGGTGGACGGCTTGTCGCGGTCGGCGGCCCGCTGGAGGCCACCGCCGTGATCGGCCCTCCCCCCGGTACGCCGGGGGAGGGCCGGGTATCCGGGGATCCGCCCCGTGGGCCTACCCCCTCCGGTTCCTCCGGCTCCACCGGCTCCGCGTCGTCGACCGCCGCGTCGTCGACCTTCGGGATGCCCAAGCCCGTGATGCCGCGGAGCATCTCCACCGTCGTTCCGTTGTGGGGGGCGTCGAGGCTCCTCGACGCTCCGGTCTCCATCGAGGATCCCACCGTCCTGTATCAGCGCGGCTAGGCCTGTGTCCGCCGACCTTCGACCTTCGCCTCGTGGCGGGCCGGGCACCGGTCGGCGTCCTCCCAGGACGTGCGGGAGGTTCGTGACGTTTCCGGTCTTCCGGGCCGTCAGCACCCCGCCCTGTCGGTGGCGTCGCCCGTCAGCGGCCGGAAGCGGCGAGAAAGACCCGACCGGTGCCGGTGAGGGTCAACGCGGCGGATCCGGCCAGCAGGGCGGACCGGCCCCCGCGCAACTCCACCGGGGCGACGGTCGTCMCGTCGTCGGCGGTGCCGGTCACCCGGACCGCACCCTCGATGGCCAGCAGCAGCATGGGCCGTCCCACGTCCAGGGCACCCCCGGTGCAGATCGCCTCGGTGAGGGCGAAGTCCCCGACGGGGACATCCCAGCCGCGGAGCAGACCACCGGAGGAGACCGCGAGGGTACGGGGCATGAGGATCGGTGCCGCGCTCGGAGTGGGATCGAGGATGCGTAGGAGCTCGTCGACATCGATGTGCTTGGGGGTGAGCCCGCCGCGCAGCACGTTGTCCGAGGCCGCCATGATCTCGATACCCAGGCCGGAGACGTAGGCGTGGAGCAGCCGCGCGGGCTGGAAGAGCCCCTCCCCGGGGCGCAGGGTGACGTCGTTCAGCAACAGGGCGGCCGCGATCCCGACGTCGCCCGGGTGCGCGGCCGCGAGCAGACCGATCAGATCGGCCGCCCGCGCGACGTCATCGGCTTCGGCGCCGTCCACCGCGGCCCCGTCCGTCGCCGTGTCGTCCGTTTCGGCGCTGGGCGGCCCCGGCGCCGTCGGCGCTGCCGCGCCGTACGGGCCGGCGGCGAGCCGGCGGGCCGTCGCTACGAGGCCGCGAACGAGGTCACGGGCGGGTTCGCGCGGCATGGTCAGCAGGGAGCGGAGCACCTGTGCGGCGCCGCCCGAGGGATCGTCGGCCAGTGGTCGGAAGGCGGCGGTGAGGGCCGGTGAGCCCAGCCGGGCGACGATGGCGAGGGTCCGGCCGGGATCACGCATGCCGGCGAGAGCCCGAAACGGGGACAGCGCGACGATCAGTTCGGGCTTGTGATTCCGGTCACGGTAACGTCGACGTGGATCGCCCAAGCCGAGACCGGCCGCGTCGTCCGCGTCGAAGCCGGCCCGGGCCTGCGCCAGGTCCGGGTGCACCTGCAGCGACAGCGCCTTCTCGGCGGCCAGCACCTTGAGCAGAAACGGCAGCTGACCGACGAGGTCGGTGGCCGGACGGCGGATGCCGTCGTCCTCGGCGAGGGCCGTCGCCACCGGATGGGTGCCGAGCCACAGCTCCGCGACCGGCTCACCGGTCGCGGCCGCCCCGAGCAGGTTCGGAATCGCGGTTGGGGACCCCCAGGCGTACGACTGCGCCTGACCGTGCAGTGGCAGGACCCGGGCGCCGGATGCCGTCGCCCGAGCGGGCTCGTTCCTGGTGGTCACGGTCTCCCTCGTGGTGGGTGTCCTGCGGCCGGCCAGCCACCGCGGCTCGGCTGTTCCTCGCTGTTGCTCGCTATTCCTCGTCGCCCCAGCCGTGGCCCTCCGGGTCGATCACGGCGGGGTCGACCCCCATCATCTCAGCCATCTCGTGGATGATCGCATCGAGGACGAGCTCGGCCAGGTCCTCGCTGTCGACGGCCCGCGCCTCGATCGGGCGGCGGTAGACGACGATGCGTCGCGGGGTTCCCGACCGACCCTTGCCGCCGGCCGGCTGGTAATGGGCGAGCGGGATCTCGTCATCGGTCACCGCCACCGGCGGTACGTCCTCGACGGCGAACTCGACGTCCGCGAGCTCAGTGGACCACCGGTGGTCGAGATGCTCGACGGCGTCCAAGACGAGATCGTCGAAGCGGTCGCCGCGGGTGGCGTAGGCGGGCACGTCCGGCGGAAGGAGAGTGCCCCGGATGCCACGGCCGCGCCGGTCGCGCCGGCGCCGTGGCGGGATCGGCCGGGCGACTGCCGGGAACCGCTCGGGCTCGGTCACCCTGTCAGCGTAGCGTTCAAGGATGGACGGTCGTCCGTCGATCGCGGTGAACTCCGCGCCGCTTCCGGCATCGCTCGGAGTGGTGCGCCGATCCGTGGGCGCGGCAACGACGGTTCCGGTCACATCCCTGCGCTCCATCCCCCATCGCTACCAGCTCGAGGACGGTCCATGATCTCAAAATCGCTCTGGATACGTGCTGAACGAGGGATATTGTATGCGGGCCGCGATGGCATGGTCGACGCCGCGTGACGATTAGTCGTCGCGCCACGCGACACGACCCGAGGYGGTGGCCGTCGTCCGTTCCGGGGGCTACCGTCCGGAACGTGAAGCCTCGGCGCTGCTCCCGCTCGGCCTGTTCCGCAGCCGCGGTCGCCACGCTCACGTACGCCTACGCGGAATCCACGGCGGTATTGGGCCCGCTCTCCCCGTACGTCGAACCACACTCCTACGATCTGTGCGGCACCCACGCGGATCGGCTCACCGTGCCGCTTGGCTGGGCTGTGGTCCGGCTCGAGGCCGAGGCACCCCGTGAGGGGGGTCGTGAGGTGGCCGGGGACGATCTGGAGGCCCTCGCGGACGCCGTGCGTGAGGCGTCCCGGCGGGGAGGGCCGGAGCCCCCGCAGGGTCCGCAGGCCCCACCCCCGGGTGGCCGGCGGGGTCACCTGCGGGCCGTTCCCAGCCCGTCCTGATCCGGAGCGCTCCCACCTCTTGGCCGTCCCGGTCAGGTGGTCGTCCCGATCTTCCGTTTGTCCTGGTACCGGTGGTTCGGCGAGTGGTTCGGCGCGAGTTCGCCCGGACGCGGTTCCAGCGGTGTCGGACCCGGCGGATAAGGTCAACCGAGCCGGTCGCAGTAGTGGCCGCGCGGCCGGGAGGCACCATTCACCCGGTGCCGGGGGACACCAGGGAGAAGGGTTGGAAGGGATGCGTGACCTCTCGCGGATCTTCAAGGCGTACGACGTGCGTGGCGTGGTGCCGGCGGAGTTCGACGCCGACGTCGCCCGAGCCACCGGAGCCGCCTTCGTGCGGCTGCTCGGCGCCCCGCGGATCGTGACCGCGCACGACATGCGGGAGTCGTCGGTCCCGCTCGCCGAGGCCTTCGCGGAAGGGGCGGCCAGCCAGGGCGCGGACGTGATCGCCGCCGGGCTGGGATCCACCGATCTGCTCTACTTCGCCGCCGGTTCGCTGAACATTCCGGGTGCGATGTTCACCGCGTCGCACAACCCGGCGAAGTACAACGGCATGAAGCTCTGCCGGGCCGGCGCGGCACCCATCGGCCAGGAGACCGGGCTCGCCGACATCCGCGCGATGATCGAGGCGGGCATTCCCGCCGGTCCCGGTCGTCGCGGCACCGTGGCTCGGCGGGACCTGCTGGACTCCTACGTGCGTCATCTGCGCACCTTGGTCGACTTGGCGCAGATCCGGCCGCTGACGGTCGCCGTGGACGCGGGCAACGGCATGGGCGGGCTGACCGTCCCGGCCACCTTCACCGGGCTGCCGCTGACAGTGATCCCGCTCTACTTCGAGCTGGACGGCTCCTTCCCGAACCACGAGGCGAACCCGATCGAGCCGGCGAACCTGCGGGACCTGCAGGCCGCCGTCCGCAGCTCCGGAGCCGACATCGGCCTGGCCTTCGACGGCGACGCCGACCGCTGCTTCGTCGTCGACGAGCGGGGGGAGATCGTCTCTCCGTCGACCATCACCGCCCTGGTGGCCGATCGCGAGCTGGCCCGGGAGCCGGGGGGCACGATCATCCACAACGTCATCGTCAGCCGGGCGGTCCCCGAGCTGGTCACCGAGCGCGGGGGGGTCCCGGTCCGGACCCGCGTGGGCCACTCGTTCATCAAGGCCGAGATGGCCCGTACCGGCGCGGTTTTCGGTGGCGAGCATTCCGGTCACTTCTACTTCCGCGACTTCTGGCGAGCGGACTCCGGCATGCTCGCCGCGCTCCATGTGCTCGCCGCGTTGGGCAGCCAGGACCGGCCGCTGTCCGAGCTGCTCGGGGGGTACGCCCGTTACAGCGCRTCCGGTGAGATCAATTCCGAGATCGCGGACGCCGCGGYGGCGATGAACGTGATCGAGAAGGCGTACGCGCCGGACGCTGCCGACGTGGACCACCTGGACGGGTTGACGATCTCCTTCTCGGACGGATCCTGGTTCAACCTCCGCCCGTCCAACACCGAGCCGCTGTTGCGGCTCAATGTGGAGGGGCCCGACGACGCCACGATGCACCGGCTGCGCGACGAGATCCTCGCTCGGATCCGGAGCGGAAGGGAAGCCTGATGAGTCTCGACCCGCTGCTGTTGGAGATCCTTGTCTGCCCGTGCAGCAAGCACGGTGAGCTGCGGCCCGACGAGCTGAGCGGCGCCCCCGTGCTGGTGTGCCTCGCCTGCGACCTGGCGTTCCCGGTGCGGGACGACATCCCGGTGATGCTGCTCGACGAGGCGATCCCGTTCTCCGGCGCGTCGGCGTCGAACTGACGCCGCGGCCTCGACGTGTATCTCGACGAGGCGATCCTCGACGACACCGCCCGGATCGACGCCGGTCACGCCGGCGGTCTCCTGCCGCACATCGCCTCCGCCGCCCGCCAGGTCCGTCGCGGTGCCACCCTCGCCCAGGAGGCCGGGGTCGGTCGCCTCGCCGCCGACGGACGGCCCCGGGCGGTCGTCGTGGTGGGTGTGGGCGGCGCGGCGCTGGCCGCCGAGGTGCTCGCCGCCGTCGCCGGGCCGGCCAGCCCGGTGCCCGTCATCGGTCACCACACCTACGGCCTTCCGGGCTGGGTGGGGGTGGCCGACATCGTCCTCGCGGTGTCGGCGTCCGGTGCCTCCGCGGAGACCTGTTCGGCGGTGGAGGAGGCGAACCGGCGCGGCGCGCGGGTGGCCGTGGTCGCCCCTGCCGACACCCCCCTGGCCTACCTGGCCGGGGTGGCCGGTGCGCCCCTCGTCGTGACTTCGGCGGAGCGGCCCGCTCGTGCCGTCCTGTGGTCGTTGTCGCTGCCACTGATCATCGTCGCCCGGGCCCTGGGTATCGCGCGGGTGGCGGACGAGGCGATCGAGGCGGCCGCCGTCCGCCTCGAGGACGTCGCGACCCGTTGCCGTTCGTCCAGCGAGTCGTTCGTCAATCCGGCGAAGACGCTCGCGCTCGAGCTGGCCGGTACGTTGCCGCTCATCTGGGGAACCTCACCGGTGACGAACGTGGTGGCCGAACGTGCCGTCACCCAGCTCGCGACGAGCGCGAAGTATCCGGCCATCGCCGGGGCGCTGCCGCATCCCGCCCGCCACCAGGTCGCGCTGTTCGACGGTGCCTTCGGGGCGGGTCTCGCGGCGGCTGGCGACCCGGCGCGCGACGACCTCGACGACTTCTTCCGCGACCGCGCCGAGGAGGACGAGTCGATCCGGCTCCGCCTGGTCCTGCTGCGCGATCCCGACGTCGAACGTCCGGATGTCGCCCGGCAGGCCGAGGCGGCGGTGGCGGTGGCGGCCGAGCGAGGCGTCGGCGTCACCGAACTGCGCGCCGACGGCGGCGGGCCGTTGGAACGGCTCGCCTCACTCATCGGCCTGTTCGACTACACGGCCGTTTATCTCGCCTTGGCGCTCGGGGTCGATCCCGTGCAGGTACCCGCCGCCCACGACCTCAGGCGCTGACAGACCTCAGGCGCTGACAGACCGCCGGAAGGCGGGCTAGTGGGCGGCAGGCTGATCCCCTCTGCCGGATCCCGGTTCGGCGCCGTTCTGGGGTTGCTGCGGCTGTCCCTGGTTCTGCCCGCTCTGGTCCGTGCCGGGCTGGCCGAGCGGGGTGCCGCCTCCCTGCGGCTGCCCGCCCGTGCCAGGGAAGATCTGCTGACCCAGGTTCTGCAACAGGTCGCCGAGGCCCTGACCGGGTGCCGGCGCTGGCGGGGTGTTCTGCAGACCTCCCTTGATGCCGCGCGCGACGGTCGGATCGGCACCGGGCAACGGGACTACCGGCTGGTTGGCTAGGGCGGCCCGCATCGACTTGCTCCAGATGATCGCGGGCAGGTCGCCGCCGAAGACACGGGGCCAGGTCCGGCCGTCGGCGACGACGCCCCGCAGCGGGTGGCTCTCCGCTCCCATGGGATCGCCGACGGCTACCGCTGCGGTGATCTGCGGGGTAAAGCCGACATACCAGGCGGCCGAGAACTCGTCGGTGGTGCCGGTCTTGCCCGCCGAGGGGCGGTCGATGGCCGCCTTGGTCCCGGTCCCGTGGAGCGGGACGCCGGCGAGCACGCTGGTCACGGTGTCGGCGACACCCTTGGCGAGTACCTGTTCGCACTGCGGCGGCTGGGCGATGTCGATCGGGTCGTGGCTGGAGTCGACGGCCCCGGTGGCGAAGCGGGGCGTGCAGCGCACCCCGCCGCCGGCGATCGTCGCGTAGGCGTCGGCCATCTGCAACGGGGAAACGTACATGTACTGGCCGCCACCGATGGCGGTGGCCCCGTCGGTGGAGCCGATCTTGTCCGCCTTCGGCGGTGTGACGCCCAGGCGTTTGGCCATCTCCAGGACCGCCGGGATGCCGGTCTTCTCCGCGAGCTGCACGTAGAAGGTGTTCACCGAGTCCCAGGTGCCCTTGGGGATGTCGTAGATGCCGGCCTCGGCGGGATCGGAGTTCGAGAAACCCCTGGGGCAGTCGCCCTCACCGCGGTCCAACGGGAACTTCTTGCTCTCGTAGCAGGCCGGGGAGTAGAAGGCCGTCGAGGTGCCGTAGCCCTGTTCGAGCGCGGCGGCGAGCACGAAGGTCTTGAACGTCGACCCGGGCTGGAAGGTGGCGTTGGTCGGCAGCGGCACCACCGTCTGGTTGGCTGCTGTGTTCGAGCCGTACACCCGGTTCACTGCCATGGCGAGGATGTTGCCGGTACCGGGCTGGATGACGACCTCGGTCGCCGACACCCGGTTGCTCGGCGATATGGTCGAGTTGACGGCGTCCTGCGCCGCCTGCTGCACCAGTGGGTCGAGAGTGGTCCTGATGACCAGGYCGCCCTCGTAGATGCGTCGGTTGCGTTCCTCCAGGGTGGAACCGAGCGCCGGGCTCRCCCGCAGCTGGGAGCGCACGTAGTCGCAGAAGAACGGCGCCGACGACGTCTCGCAGGAGTCCGCGGCTGGCGGCGGGGCTTTCACGACGTTCAGCGGCAGCTGCTTCGCCGCCTCCGCCTGGGTGGTAGAGACATACCCCTCGGCGGCCATCTTGTCCAGCACGGTGTTGCGCCGGGCCAGCGCGGCCTCCGGGTGAGCTGCGGGGTTGTACCGGGACGGACTCTGCACGAGCCCGGCTAGCAGCGCCGCCTGTTCGAGGGTGACCTGGGAGATGGGCACCCCGAAGTAGTGCTCGGCGGCGGTGCCGATCCCGTACGCGCCGTCACCGAAATACGCGATGTTGAGGTAGCGCTCCAGGATTTCGTCCTTGGAGAACCGCTTCTCGATGTCCAGGGCGTACCGGAGTTCCTGGATCTTGCGGTCCAGGGAGTCTCCGRCYACGACCTCTCRCTCCCGCGTGGTGCGGGCGTTCTGCAGCAGCACGTTCTTGACGTACTGCTGAGTCAGCGTCGAACCGCCCTGAGCGACTCCGCCGGCCTCGCTGTTGCGCAGCGCGGCGCGGAAGACGCCCTGTGGGTCGACGCCGCCGTGCTTGTAGAAGCGGGCGTCCTCGATCGAGACGATCGCCTCGCGCATGATCTTCGGGATCTCGTTGCCGGGCACGACGATGCGGTTCTCGGCGCCGCGCAACGTGGCAATCACTGATCCGTCGGCGGCCAGAATCGTCGAACTCTGCGGCAACGGAGGCGTGACGAGCTCGCCGGGCAGCCCGAGGAAGTGGTCCGCGCTTTCCTTGGCGAACAGGCCGACCGCACCGACGAACGGCAGGGACAACAACGCGACGACCAGCCCCAGAACGATCGCCGTCAGCCCCATCTTCTTCAGGACCCGACGCCGGTTCACGGGCGGACGGGGGTTGAGYGGCCTACCCGCTCCACCGGCCCCGGCCGCGCCGGCTGCGGCCGGACCGTCGCCCGTGCCGCCGGGGGAGCGACGCGCGGAAGCGCCGTCGTCCGCATAGGTGACGCCGCTCGCCACGTTGCCCGGCCTGGCGGATCGGGACGGCCTGGCGGATCGGGGCGATGCGGCGGATCGGGGCGATGCGGCGGATCGGGGCGGGGCGGGGGCACGTTCCGGCGCGACGGCGCGCGACGGGACACCCGGCCGGGCCGGCTTGCTCGGGTCGGCCGGCTTGCTCGCGCGCGGGGGCGGGGTGGCTTGAGATGGAGTGCTCGACTCCCGTCCGACAGACGTCAACGTCACCCCCTCCGTGGACCGGCGCAAGGGCCGGAGTCTTCCTGGGACCTGTCCAGCATGCGTGAGCCGGCACTTGGTCGCTCACCGGCATCACCGCCTCGAACCCGGTGCGACGTGGCAGCGGGTGCGCGCCGGGTTCGAGGCGGTTGGTGCGGACGGTCTGATTCCTAGGTAACGCTAGACGAGCGTTTCACCGGCGGACCAGCCGCCACGTCCGGTGTGTGCGGTACGCCCCACATTGTTTAGCAGACGTTAAGGAAGTGTGGATCTGATGGTGCGTGTCCCGGCTGGTCCGGGCGGGTGCGGCCGGATGATGGGCTGGCTGCCTGCCGGGGACCGGTGAGGGCGGCGGGGGTTACCGGCCCGGCGGGGGTTGCGGGGCCGTGGGGTAGGGGGGTGGCGGGGATTGGTCTTGGGCCGTCGGGTACTGGGCCGTCGGGTACTGGGCCGTCGGGTACTGGGCCGTCGGGTACTGGGCCGTCGGGTACTGGGCCGTCGGGTACTGGGCCGTCGGGTACGGGGAGAAGACGGGAGAGGGTATCGATCTCGGCCGGTTCGCCGTCAGCCGATGGTAGGCACGCCGGGTTCGCTCGGCCAACACGGCGGACAGGTAGGCCCAGCCCGGCGTGCCGGGCGGCGGCGGTGGTGTCACGACGGCCCGCACCTGCCGGACCAGCCCGCTGCCGAGGCGTTCGAGGGCTTGCGGGGACAGCTCGTGCGCCCGGCCGAGGAACTGGCGGGCACGCAGGGCCAGAGCATCATCCAACCCGGTGAGGTCGAGGGTGGCGGCCCAGCCGACGAGCTGGGGCGGGACGGACGGCGGCGCTCCGCCAGGGCGCGGCACGCTGGCCTGCAGGACGACCGTGCCGGCGAAGACGTCCCCCAGCCGCTTCGCGTGTTTCGACACCAGCATGCTGATCACCGCGGGCAGGCCCAGTAGCAGTCCGGGACGTTCGACGACCGCCCCGACCAGACCCCGGGCGAACGCGTGCCGGAAGTGGATGGGACCTCCGTCGTCGCGGACGACACGCAGCCCCATGGCCATCTTGCCGAGGGTCCGCCCGCGCGTCAGYGTCTCGCAGGTGACCGGATACCCGAGCACGACGCCGACGTAGACCAGCAGGAATACCGCGGCGATCAGGGCGTCGTTGTCGGGCCGCACGATCAGCAGGGCCGCGGCGCCGACCGCGTAGAGGATGTAGAGCTGGATGAGCAGGTCGAGCAGGCCGGCGATCAGACGGGAGCCCAGCCGAGCCACCCGCAGTTCGATGGTGATCGCTTCACCTGTGACGATCGCCTCACCCGTGAGGACACCCGTGCCGGCGAGACCGGCGGATCCCTTTCCCGTGACGACCTGGTTCATCTGGGCCCCCCGGGACCTCGATGGGTATCCGGACATCACCTTATGGCTTACGCCGCCCGGTTCGATCCTCCTCGCCGGGTGGTGCCGCCGACGGCGGTGAGGACGGTTCGGACGCGTGCGGCTCGAGGTCTGGGAGGATCTCGACGGGCTGGGAGGATGAGACCGCCATGGATCTCGATGCGTACGTCGCCGTGCACCGTCCGGAATGGGTCCGGCTTGGTCGGCTCGTCGACAAGGCCGGCCGGCCGCGGCGGATGGCACCGGACGAGCTCGACGAACYGGTCGAGTTGTACCAGCGCACGGCTACCCACCTCTCGGTCATCCGCAGCCGGTCGTACGACACGACCCTGGTCGACGATCTGACGAACCTGGTGGCGCGAGGCCGGGCGGCGGTGGGCGGCGCACCCGACCCCGRCTGGCATGTCGTCGGCCGTTTCTTCGCGGTGACGTTTCCGGTGGCCGTGTACGAACGCCGATGGTGGGCTGTCGCGACGGCGCTCGGTTCCCTGCTCGTCGCGCTGGCCGTCGGTCTGTGGGTCGTGCACGACGCCGAGGTGCAGGCGAACCTGCGTGCGCCGGACGCGGTCGCGGATCTGTGCCGCCACGACTTCGCGTCCTACTACACCGAGAATCCGGCCTCGTCCTTCGCCAGCCAGGTGTGGACGAACAACGCCTGGGTGGCCGCGCAGGCGGTGGTCTCCGGGGTGCTGCTGGGTCTCCCGACCCTGCTGGTCATGTTGCTGAACGCGCTGAATCTCGGCGTCGTCGGCGGATACATGTCCAGCTGTGGGGAGAGCGGGCAGTTCTTCGGCCTGATCCTCCCGCACGGCCTGCTGGAGCTCACGGTCGTGTTCGTCGCGGGCGGGGTCGGGCTGCGTCTCGGTTGGACGATCATTGCGCCGGGTCCGCGCAGGCGGGTGGAGGCCTTGGCCGCCGAGGGGCGCGCGGCGGTGGCCATCACGATGGGGATGGCGCTCGTGCTGGCCGCCTCCGGGCTGATCGAGGCGTTCGTGACCCCGTCGGGGTTGCCCACGGCGATCCGGATCGGGATCGGCGCGGTAGCGTTCGGCGGCTTCATCGCCTACGTCCGGCTGTATGGCGGCCGGGCGGCCGCGGCCGGAGAGACCGGTGACATCGACACCGGACGCGGCGGCGCCGACCTGCTCCCGGTGGCCTGAGCGCGGGTACACCGACTACCCGGCACCATCTCATGGGTGGCGAGCACCATCGGTTTTCAGAACGGGGGCTCCGGCCGTGGTTGAAAGCCACTGCTCGGTGATCCTCCTGAGCTCGCCGCTGGCGGTCAGTTCCGCCAGCGCGGCGTTGACGTTGCGCACCAGCGGATTACCCTTCTCGAACAGCAGGCCGAACTGCTCGGGCTCGCCGGTCGAGGGAAACTGACCGATGATGACGGAATTCTCGATCTCGGTGGCGGTCAGTTTGAACGCGGTGGGCAGGTCGACGACGATCCCGTCGATCGGGCCGTTCTCCAACGCGGTCTCGGCCTCGTTGGTGTCGTTGAAGACGGCCGGCTGCGCTGCCGGTTTCACCTGCTTGTTGATGGCGGTCAGACTCGTCGTGCCGATCGCGGCGCCGAGCTTGGCGTTCTTCAGCCCGGCGAGAGTCGTCACGTGCGCGATACGTGAGGATCTGAGCGCCACGACGGCCTGCGCGACGTCGTAGTAGCCKCTGCTGAAGTCGACTGCCTGCCGCCGTTCCGGCGTGATCGAGATCTCGTTGATGTCGAAGTCGAAGTTCTTCGCGCCGGGTGCGAACGAACTGTTGAACGGCACGTTCATCCAGTGCACCTGCGCCGCGGTGAAACCGAGTTTCGCGGCGACGGCGTAGGCGACTGCGCTCTCGAATCCCTGGCCGCTCTCCGGTCTGCCGTCGGCGAACCACGGCTCATATGCCGGTGAGCCGGTGGCGATGGTCAGCTGGCCGGGCTTGACCAGGTGAAGGGAGGCCGACCCGGTGGTGCCCGACGAGCCCGGGGTCGAACCACCCGACGACGCGCAGGACGCGAGTGCCAGTACCGCCGCGACCACCAGCGCGAGAGCGGCAGGCCGCCGTGGGCGTTGCATGGAAGACCTCCTGAGATGCCCCACCCTCGCGGATGGGCGCCGGAGCGCGGACTCTCGGGTCGCGCCGGCCTCGGGCCGGGCGGTGGGAGGGGCATGGTGTGCCTCGGCCGGCCAAGAACCGCGGAAACCGGCCTCCTGGACAAGGGCGCGACGCGGTCGGTGCGATGTCCCGTGACGCCGCCTTGGCAGCGGCCATCCCCGGACCATGCTGGTCAGAGTACCGTCTACCGCCACGGAACCATCCGGGGACACCGGCCGGCCCGGCCGGCACCTCGCGAAATCACCTTCGATGATTTCGCTGAGATAGTCGTCTAGAGCCGGCCGAGGGATTTCAGGGTGAGGTAGGTGTCGGTGACGGCCGCCGCGTAGCCGCTCGGCGGTGCGTCCACCACCTCGACCCCGCGGCGGCGCAGCGTCTCGGTGAGCTCCCGTCGCCGCAGCAGAGTCTGTTCGGCCGCCGCGGCCGCGTACACCTCACGGACGTCACCTCGGCCGGTCGTCATCTCGTCCACGCGCGGGTCGCGCAGCGCCGCGACCACGACAGTGTGCCGCGCGRCCAGCGTCGGCAGAGCCGGGAGCAGCCCCTCCTCGATCACCGCCGGTACCAGGTCGGTGAATAGGACGACCAGGGACCGCCGCGAAGTCCCGCGCAGCACCGTCGACACGATTCCGCCATGATCGGCCTCGATCAGGGCCGGTTCCAGGGTGGCCATCGCGTCGCTCATCCGGGCGAGCAACCCGTGATCGTGCCCGCCTGGCAGGGTGATCCGAGGAACGCTGTCGTGCGCCACGAGACCCACCTGGTCACCCGCGCGTAGCGCCACCGCGGTGAGCAGCAGCGCGGCGTCGAGCGCGTGGTCCAGTCGGGGGGTATCGCCGATTCGCCCGGCCGAGGTCCGACCCGTGTCGAGTACGCAGACGACCCTGCGGTCACGCTCCGGTCGGAAGGTACGGACGACGACGGTCCCGCGCCGGGCGGTACCCCGCCAGTCGATCAGCCGAACGTCGTCGCCGATCACATAGTCCCGCAGGCTGTCGAACTCGCAGCCGGCGCCCGCGCCGCGGATGGCGACCTCGCCCTCGACCTCCCGCAGCCGCGCGAGAGCGGCCGGCAGATGGCGGCGTGACGTGAACGGCGGCAGCACTCGGACCCGCCATGCGCAGTGATGCCGTCCCTGCCGGCCGGCGAGGCCGAGTGGCCCCAGCGAACGGATCGTGATGCGGAACGGCTCCCGGTCGCCGCGCCGGGTCGGATGCAGCGTCGTCTCCAGGAAGCGCCGCTCCCCCGCCGGAACGGTGACCCGGTGCTCCCGCGGCCGGGACCCCGAGGACGGCGGCCAGGCGTCGCGGATGTGGGCACGCACCGTGCGGGTGCCGCCGTTCGTGACGCCGAGCACCAGCGGAACGGGCTGACCCAGCCGCCCGGCGGTCGGTCCGGAGCGGCTGAACTCCAGCGTGCGGACCCCACCCGCCAGGGCGAGGTCGAGGGCGACCAAGCCCACCACCACCAGGTCGACCAGCACGAGGGTCAGGCCCGGGGCGGGGGACAGGACGACGACCAGCGCCCCGAACAGGGCCAGTGCGACGGTACGGCCGGTGATCGCCACCGTTTCCGCCTACCGGGGCACCGGAACGGTGGCGAGTACCTGTTCGAGCACGACATCGGCCGTCACGCCGTCCAGTTCGGCCTCCGGACGGAGGCTGATCCGGTGCCGCAGGGTTGCCCGGGCCAGCGCCTTGACATCGTCGGGGGTCGCATAGCCGCGTCCCGACAGCCACGCCCAGGCCCGGGCCGTCGCCAGCAGCGCGGTGGCGCCGCGGGGGGACACCCCGAGCTGTACCGACGGTGCCGCGCGGGTCGCCCGGGCCAGATCGACGATGTAGGCCAGCACCTCCGGGTGGACTGCGACGGTGAGCACCGCGGCGCGGGCCGCCGCGAGGTCCGCTGGTCCCGCGACCGGGTGGACCCCCGCGGCGGGCAGGTCGGAGGGGTCGAACCCGTCCGCATGGTGGGCGAGGACACGGACCTCGTCGTCGCGGGGCGGCAGTGGCAGCGTCACCTTCACCAGGAAGCGGTCGAGTTGCGCCTCGGGAAGCGGATAGGTGCCCTCGTGTTCGATCGGGTTCTGGGTGGCGAGGACTGCGAAGGGGGCCGGCAGCGGCCGCGGGACGCCCGCCACACTGACCTGACGCTCCTCCATCACCTCCAGCAGGGCGGCCTGCGTCTTCGGCGGAGTCCGGTTGATCTCGTCGGCCAGCAGGAGGTTGGTGAAGACCGGGCCCTCCCGGAAGGTGAACTCGGAACTGCGGTTGTCGTACACCAGCGAGCCGGTGACGTCGCCGGGCATGAGGTCCGGGGTGAACTGCAGGCGCTTGGTGTCCAGTGCCAACGCGGTCGCGAGCGTGCGGACCAGCAGCGTCTTCGCGACGCCGGGCACCCCCTCGAGCAGTGCGTGTCCCCGGCACAGCAGGGCGATGACGAGCCCGCTGACCGCCGCGTCCTGACCGATCACCGCCTTGGCCACCTCACCGCGCAGCGCGATCAGGGACCGGCGGGCCGTCTGCGCGTCCGGTGGTGCCGGCTGCTCTCCCGGACCCGGCGCCGCGGCGGACGACGATGCGGTCGAGGGCGGGGGGGCTGTCGTCGGCGCGTCGATGCGCGGGGATGTCACCGTATGCCTACCTGTCGATCGAGCTCGTCGAGCGCGTGGGCCAGCGCCAGCAGCGCCGCGTCCTGCGTATCGCGTCGAGGGGCGCCGACGCCGGCCCGGGGAACGCCGGCCCGGGGAACGCCCGCCGCGGCGGTCCGCTCGGATCCGCCGTCGCGATACCGTCCGGCCCCGCCGGATGCCGCCCGCTGTCCGTTCTCGGCCGGGTAGCGGCCTGACTGGTACCAGTCCCTGGCCCGCCCGAGGTGACCGGGCGGTCCGGCGGTCTGCGGCGGCATGCCCGAACCGTACAGGAGCGATCCGATCTCCGAGGGTGACCGTCCCGTCTGCTCGCTGGCAGTGGTCACCAGAGCGACGGGATCGGGGCTCAGGGAACCGGCGGGGGTCCAGATCAGGGGCAGGCCCATCCGTTCGGCCAGCCGGACGCGCGTCCCGGCCCGCAGCGCGTCGGCGGTCCTGTCCCGGGCGTGTGCCGCCGCGTACAGTCGCCCGCGTCCCTCGACCGTCTCGGCCGCCCGGACGACCACCGGAAGGGGCTCCGGCACCGGCGGCCCGAGCCGCCGGCCACGCCACAGCGCCAGCAGCGCCAGGACGACGACGATGTGCAGAAAGGTCCACCAGAAGGCGGACGGCAGCAGATCCATCATGCTTTTCGTGCCGACCCCGCCGGCCCCACCCGCGTCGGGTGTGATCCAGGACAGTACGGGTTGCCGGGCGAGCAGGCCGAGGGCCAGCGCCGCGTTCCCCGTGCGGCCGAGGTGTTCGTTGGTGAGGAACCCCGCCGAGCCGAGCAGTACCAGCCGCCCGCCACCGGCGCGTGGTGAGCCCGATCGGGTGGGGGTCAGCACGGCGAGGCGTGCCTCGCCGTGCGGGTCGCCGTAGCACAACGAGACCGCCATGTCGCCGAGACCGGCTCCGTCGCCCTGGCGGGTGAAGGTCTCGTCGGCGCCGATCGAGGTTGTTCCGGCCGTGGTCGCCTCGGGCAGGAGGCACCGTGGATCACTCTGCTCGCCGCTGGGCGCGGAGCCTGCTGTGACCACCCCGACATTTAGGGCACCGAGCACCGTGGCGTCCGGCGCCACGAGGACGACGTCGGCGCCCTGCCAGACCCGTCCGAGCAGGGCGATCAGCTCGTCATGGGTGAGCCGTCCCGGATGGACGACGACCAGCGTCGCCCTACCGCCCGCCCCGGCTGGACCGACCCCGCCGCCCAGACCACCGGGGTTCGGCCCCTGCTGCCGGCCGCCGGAAGGGTTGTCCGTGGCGGAGACGATGATCCCGCGTGCCCGCAGGATCTCGGCTAGGGCCCGGGTTCCTCCGGGCTCGGCGGAGGCCACGTCCAGGTAGGCCTGGCCGTCGGGCCGCCCGGCCAGCGCCGAGACGACCACGTAACAGAGGACCAGGACGCCGAGGACGGCCACCACGAGGATCCCGCGGCGCACCGCTGGAGGCCTGGGACCGCTGCGCAACGCGCTCGGCGACCCCCGCCCGGACCGGCCGCCGGCCGTCCCGCCGCCACCGAGATGGTCGCCGGTGATCGCCGGGGCGCCGGGGATGGTCATGCCGGGACCGCGAGGGTGCCGGTGCCGCCGGTGCCGCCGGTGCCGCCGGTGCCGTCTGTGCCGTCTGTGCCGTCTGCGCCGTCTGCGCCGTCTGCGCCGCGACGCAGCTGGATCAGGGCGCGGTCGGCCTCGACCAGGACCCGGTAGCCGGCCGCGGACCCCGGGCGCCCGCCGTACCAGATCTCGCTGAAGACCTCGACCGCCGCGGCGAGCGCCGCGGCCGGCTCGAACGCCGTGCCGGGTCCATCGCCCGCCGCGCCCGTCGTCGCGCCCGGCCGGTCCGTTCCGCCCCGGGGTTGCCCGCCGTCGGGGGACGGCGCGATTCTCGCCACCTCCTCGACGAGTTCACCGGCCGTACGGCCGGGGCGCGGATCGAGCACGCCCTTCTCCTCCAGCATCCGCACGATGGCCCGTAGCCGGGACCGAACCGCCTCCGCATAGGCTCCGCCGGCGGCGTGGCCGTCAGCCTCGGCACGCAGCTGCGCCGCGGTTGACGAACTGGACAGGTCGTTATCCTCCCGCCTGGTACGCGCGCTGCGGCGCACCGGGCCGAGCCACCACCGCAGCGCCACCGCCACGACGACGAGTACGAGGACGAGCGCGAGGACCCCGAGACCACCCGACCCTCCGCCGAGGCCGTCTCCGCCGGGGAGCAGCCAGTGGACCAGATCCCCGATCCTGTCGTCGATCCACCGGACCGCCCGGCTCCACCAGCTGGGTTCGGAACTACTGTAGAGGTGCCTGGAAAGTTCCCGCCGAGCCTCCTCCCGAGCTCCGTCCCGAGTGACAGGACCGCCGAGCGTCATCCGGAGGGCCGCAGGCCGGCGGTGCGGGCGCGGGCCGCCTCGGCGAGGGTCACGTCCAGACCCTCGCGTCTGATCCTGAGGTCGACGTAGAGCAGGACGACGGCTCCGGAGACGATCGGCGTGGAGATCGCGGTGGCGAGCAGACTGCCGATCGCCTGGACGATGTAGCCGGTGACGGTGAGATCACCCCTGATCGGGTCGCCGAACACCGACTCGGAGGAGGCCATCACGATGCTGGYGGCGATGGCGAAGATCGCACCGAGGAACCCCGCCACCAGCATGGCGAGCAGCAGAATACCGAACGTCCGCCACCATGATCCACGCACGATCGCGATCGACCGTCGCAGCGCGTCGCGCACGGTGCCGCCCTCGAGGACGTACGCGGGCGTGGCCAGCGCCAGGTAGACCCCGACGACGATCGCCCCGACCAGCAGCGCGATCAGCCCCAGTACCACCGACAGCGCCACGATGACCGTGAGGCCGAGCAGGCCGGGCAGCCGCGGCGCGACCCGTCGGACCGCGTCGATTGTGGTGATTCGGCTTCCCAGGATCGCCTCGCTCACCACGACGCTGAGCACCCCGGAAAGAAAGAGCCCGAGGATGAGATCGAGACCGAGCATCGCGACGGTGATGGCGGCCCTGGCGCCCGGCGACGCGTCCTCGCCGCTGATCGCGACGGTGGTGGACACCGTCTCCACCACCGCCGCGGCCGCCACCGTCACCCCGACGGTCGCGCCGGGATTCGTGCGGATCGTGGCGAACGTGCCGTCCAGGATCTCGCCCAGAGCGAGGGGGCGCAGCGGGATGATGCCCGGTTTCGGGACGGCCGGGCCCCACCGCCACTGTCCCCACGGGCCCTGCGGGGCGCCGGGCGGCGGGGTGCCGGGCGAGGCCCAACCGGGTCCGTCGGCCATCGGTGTGTCTCCACTCGTCGCGGTCGGTGTCGAGGTTCGGTGTCGAGGTTCGATGTGTCGAGGTAAGGATGCCGTGCTTGTGGTGGGCATGCCGCGGCCACTGTGAGGATTCTGTGCTCTCGGCCAGGATGGATGCTGGCGATGCCGGCGGAATTACGCGGTCTGGCCGGGATGTGCCGGCCGGGACGTGCCGGCCAGACCGGCCCCACCTCGGCTGCGGGGCCGGTGGCCGACCGCGTCGCCCGGGATTGTCCACAGCCGCTTCGCGACTGYCGGGGGCGGTATCCACAGATCACCACTCGGGGCTGGTCGGCCCGCGGCCCGCGGCTGATCCTTCCTGTCATGCCTCGAGCCACGTTGTCCCTGCTCACCAGGAATCTTGCGATTCTCGCTGATCTGATCATGCCGCTTGCCTGCGCCGGATGCGGCGACTGGGGGGCGTCGGYGTGCCCGGCGTGTGTCGCCGAGCTTCGTGGTCCCGTGTTCCTCGCCGCCGCGGGCTCCCTGGCCACCCCGTGGCGGCGAGGGCTGCCGCCGTGCCTGGCCGCCGCCCGCTACGCCGACCGGGTCCGGGCGCTCCTTCTCGCCTACAAGGAGCGTGGCCGGCGCGACCTGGCCGGTCCGCTGGGCGGTGCGCTCGCCCGCGCGGTAGCGCGGGCGGTGTCGTCGGGCGCGGTGGGTGCCACCGACGTGCATCCCGGTCGCTGTCCTCGCGGGCGCGGTGTGGTGCTGGTCCCGGTGCCTTCGAACCGCGCCGCGCGGCGTCGGCGTGGTTTCGACCACCTCGAGCTGCTGTGTTCCGTGGCGGCCGCGGTCCTGCGCCGACGCGGGCACCGGGTCGGAATCGCTCCCGTGCTGCGGCCGGTGCGGCACACGGCGGACCAGGCCGGGCTGGGGGCGGCGGCACGGTTCGTCAACCTCACGGGCGCCTTCGGCCTGGTCGGTCCTGCCCGCACGGCCCGGCTGGTGCGGGCCGCCGACGATCTCTCGGACGGACCTCCCGCGGACCCGCGCATCGTCGTGGTCGACGACGTACTGACGACGGGAGCCACGGCGGGTGAGGCGGTACGGGCCCTACGAGCCGGCGCCCTGCGGGCGAGCGCCGTCGCGGTGGTGGCCGCTTCGGGCCCGACGCGCGGACGGGACCGCTTGCTCGCAATGACGGGGCCGTCGGGGTGAAACTACCAGTACGCACYGCCTGACCAGGCAGTCGGCGCAACGGCCGAGTGGCCCGACGGAGCGGGAGTGACCGCTTGTCGGTCGCAGTGCACTCGTCGTGCGGATACCGGGCCGGCGGACGGAGTAGCGCCGCCGCTGAAGGGAAGGGAGCCGAATGCGGGCAGCCAGCCGCAGAACGTTGGGAAGGTGCGACAACCGTAGATAGGGCGCCCGGGGGATCGTCTCGGCCCCGCGGAGACGGTTCCCTCCGGAAGTTCCGAGACACCGGCGCACGGTCGGCAGCCTTGGCGAGGGCCGTGGGCGTCGGACAGGCGAACAGGAGGTGGATCGCGTGGACATCGTGGTCAAGGGCAGGCACACCGCGGTTCCGGAACGGTTCCGCAATCATGTCCAGGCCAAGCTCGCCAAGTTGGAACGGCTGAATTCCAACATCATCCGGGTGGATGTCGAGCTGTCGAAGGAACGCAACCCCCGGCTGTCCGACGTCTGCGACCGGGTCGAGCTGACCGTGTACTCACGGGGTCCGGTGATCCGGGCCGAGGCCGCCGCGGCCGACTGCTACGCCGCCCTCGACCTGGCCGCCGGCAAACTGGCCGAGCGGCTGCGCCGGGCCRCCGACCGGCGGGTCCGCCACCACGCCAACCACGCTGGAGCCAAGCCGACCGGGATCACCTCGGTTCCGCTCGGCAGTCTCATGCCGTTGGAGGGCACGAAGCCGGCGGCTGCCCTACCGACCGGTGCCGAGGAGGCCGGTGCCGCCGGAAGGAGCGGCAGCGGCGGATCCAGGCCGGTCGTCGCCGCCCCGGCCGACGAATCCACCGCCAGGATCGGTGCGGGCGAGCAGAGCGAGCAGGCTCCGCTGATCGTCCGGGAGAAGACCCACGAGGCGGAGCCGATGTCGCTGGAGGAGGCCCTGTCCAACATGGAACTGGTGGGGCATGATTTCTATCTCTTCCTCGACGTCGATCTTGGCCTCCCCAGCGTCGTCTACCGGCGGGTCGGTTACGACTACGGTGTCATCCGGTTGTCCGGTTCGGCGGCGGCCGGCAGGTCGGGGCCGGCGGGCGCCGATCAGCGGGACGAGCGGCCGTCGCCAACCCGAGGCGCCTTCGTGAGC
Organism: Frankia sp. KB5; assembly: GCF_002099325.1. NCBI lineage: Bacteria > Bacillati > Actinomycetota > Actinomycetes > Frankiales > Frankiaceae > Frankia > Frankia sp. KB5. The sequence continues at coordinate 104,114 of NZ_MRUJ01000018.1, forward strand.
TCGGCCGCCGCCGTTTAGACGATCTGAAGGCCGCGTCCGCCGGCCGACGTGCGACCATTTGCCTCGGGTGTCGGAGTACACGGCGCACCGCCCCGCGTGGAGGCACGCGGGGCGGTGCGCCGCGGGCAGTGGTCCAGGGAGGTCAGATGACGGTGGAGGAGCAGCGCTCTGAGGAGATGCTGCCGACGCCATCGGAGGCGAACCCCATCCGGGTGCTGATCGTTGACGACCATGCGCTGTTCCGGCGTGGGCTGGAGATGGTGCTGGGGCAGGAGGTTGACATCGAGGTCGTCGGGGAGGCCGCGGACGGTGCCGAGGCGGTGACCATGGCTAAGGAGATGGCGCCGGACATCGTGCTCATGGATGTGCGGATGCYGCGCCGTGGCGGGATCGACGCCACGAGCGCCATCAAGGAGGCTGTCCCGAGCGCCAAGATCGTCATGCTGACCATCAGCGACGAGGAGGCCGACCTCTATGACGCGATTAAGGCGGGGGCCATGGGCTACCTGCTGAAGGAGATCTCTATCGACGAGGTCGCCGCGGACATCCGCGCCGTGTACGGGGGGCAGAGCCTCATCAGCCCGTCCATGGCGTCGAAGCTGCTCAGCGAGTTCGCAGCCATGATTAAGAACAAGGATGACCGTCCGCAGCTCCCTACCCCCCGGCTGACCGACCGGGAGATGGAGGTGCTGCGGCTCGTCGCCAAGGGCATGAACAACCGTGACATCGCCAAGCAGCTCTACATCAGTGAGAACACGGTCAAGAACCACATCCGCAACATCCTGGAGAAGCTCCAGCTGCACTCCAGGATGGAGGCGGTCGTGTACGCGGTCCGGGAGAAGCTGCTCGAGATCACCTGAGGCCCGGTCGGGGGGGGCGTCACCGCGGCGCGGGATCGTCCGGTAGGAGCGATCCCACCCAGCAGTCCCTCCGGTTACCGTCGCCCAGCAGCAGGGCCCGGCGCAGGGTGCCCTCCACGGTGAAGCCGGCCTTCTCGGCCACGCGGCGAGACGCGAGGTTRCCCACCGCGGCCCGCCACTCGATCCGGGCCAGCCCCAGAGCTCCGAAACCCCAGCGGGTCAGCGCGGCAACGGCCTGGGAGGTCACTGCCCGCCCGCGCGCCGGCRCCGCGCACCAGTAACCAATCTTCGCGTCGCCGTCGCCGGAGAGATCCGTCAGTCCGACCGAGGCAAGGAGTTGCTCGGTCGTGGCATCCACCACCGCGAACAGCGCCCCGGTCCCGCTGGCCCAGCTCTGCGGCGACTGGCGTGAGACAAAGTCCACCGCGTGTTGGTACAGATACGGCGTCGGGACTCTCGTCCACCGGCTTATCTCCGGGTCCTGGCAGGCCAGGTGTACGGCGTCGGCGTCCCGGGGGTGCCAGGGGCGCAGATGCAGACGGCCCGCCGTGATCTCCGCCGGTTCGAGAGGTGCCATGCTCCAACCTTGCACCGGCCGCCACCGTTGCCGCCRATCCAGGGCACCCATCCGCGCTCCCGGTCGTTGGACAGTGCGGCGTGGCATGGGCGGACCATGCACGCCGTGTTGTCATCCCGTTCTGGTCGTTCCCGTCCGTACGACCCCTGGCCTCGCTCGCCGGCACCCCTTCCCGTCGCCCGCTCCTCACCGGTCCCAGCCGGAGGAACCGCGCGCGGATGGATGTTGTAGGCGGCTGTCGAAGGGCTAGCATCGTGGGGTCGGTGACCTCGCCGACGCGCCTGCCGGAGGAGTTTCGCCCGTGGTACTAGACAAGATCTTGCGTGCCGGCGAGGGCCGGATCCTGCGCAAGCTCAAGGCGATCGCCGAGCAGGTGAACCTGATCGAGGACGACTTCACCGRCCTGTCCGACGGTGAACTGCGAGGCATGACCGACGAGTTCCGCCAGCGGCTCGCGGACGGGAAGGAGACCCTCGACGACCTGCTGCCCGAGGCCTTCGCCGCCGTGCGCGAGGCGGCGCGGCGCACGCTGGGCCAGCGRCATTTCGATGTGCAGATCATGGGGGGCGCGGCCCTTCATCTCGGCAACATCGCCGAGATGAAGACCGGTGAGGGCAAGACGCTGGTCTCGACCCTGCCGACCTACCTCAACGCGCTGGCCGGTAAGGGTGTGCACGTCATCACCGTCAACGACTACCTCGCCCAGCGCGACGCCGAGAACATGGGCCGGGTCCATCGTTTCCTCGGCCTCACCGTGGGGGTGATCCATCCGCAGATGCCGCCGCCGGTCCGGCGGGCCCAGTACGCCTGCGACATCACCTACGGCACCAACAACGAGTTCGGGTTCGACTACCTCCGTGACAACATGGCCTGGAGTTCGGAGGAGCTCGTCCAGCGTGGCCACAACTTCGCGGTCGTCGACGAGGTGGACTCCATCCTCATCGACGAGGCCCGCACGCCGTTGATCATCAGCGGTCCAGCGGATCATCCGACCAGGTGGTACACGGAGTTTGCCCGGATCGCCCCGCTGCTCGAACGCGATGTCGATTACGAGGTCGAAGAGGGCAAGCGGACGGTGGCCATCACCGAGTCCGGGGTTGAGAAGGTCGAGGACCAGCTCGGCATCGAGAACCTCTACGAATCGGTGAATACCCCGCTCGTGGGCTACCTGAACAATTCGCTGAAGGCCAAGGAGCTCTACAAGCGGGACAAGGACTACATCGTTACCGACGGTGAGGTTCTCATCGTCGACGAGTTCACCGGCCGCGTGCTCCACGGTCGTCGCTACAGCGAGGGAATGCACCAGGCGATCGAGGCCAAGGAAAAGGTCGAGATCAAGCAGGAGAACCAGACCCTCGCGACGATCACGCTGCAGAACTACTTCCGGCTCTACGACAAGCTCTCCGGCATGACCGGTACCGCCATGACCGAGGCGGCCGAGTTCCACCAGATCTACTCGCTCGGGGTCGTCCCCATCCCGACGAACAAGCCGATGGTCCGGCTCGACCAGCCGGACGTCGTCTACAAGACCGAGATCGCGAAGTTCGACGCGGTGGTGGAGGACATCGCCGAGCGGCACGAGAAGGGCCAACCGGTCCTGGTCGGCACCACCAGCGTCGAGAAGTCCGAGTACCTCTCGAAGCAGCTTCGCAAGCGTGGTGTGCCGCACGAGGTGCTCAACGCCAAGCACCACGAGCGGGAGGCGGCCATCATCGCCGAGGCGGGCCGCAAGGGCGCCGTCACGGTGGCGACGAACATGGCCGGTCGTGGTACGGACATCATGCTCGGCGGTAACCCGGAGTTCATTGCCCAGGCCGAGCTGCGCCAGCGCGGCCTCTCGCCGATCGAGACCCCCGAGGACTATGAGGCGGCCTGGCAGGAGGCCCTGGAGAAGGCCAGGCAGTCGGTGAAGGCCGAGCACGAGGAGGTCGTCGACGCCGGCGGCCTGTACGTGCTAGGCACCGAGCGGCACGAGTCCCGGCGCATCGACAACCAGCTGCGTGGCCGGGCCGGCCGGCAGGGCGACCGCGGTGAGTCGCGCTTCTACCTCTCCCTCGGTGACGATCTCATGCGGTTGTTCAACGCGGCCGCGGTCGAGGGCATCATGGATCGGCTGAACATCCCCGAGGACGTCCCGATCGAATCGAAGATCGTGACTCGGGCGATCCGGTCGGCCCAGACCCAGGTCGAGGGGCAGAACTTCGAGATCCRCAAGAACGTCCTCAAGTACGACGAGGTCATGAACAAGCAGCGCACCGTGATCTATGAGGAGCGCCGCAAGGTTCTCGGCGGTGCCGATCTCCACGAGCAGGTGCGTCACTTCGTTGACGACACCGTCGAGGGATACGTGCGCGGCGCCACCGCCGACGGGTACCCGGAGGAGTGGGATCTCGACACGCTCTGGACGGCGCTCGGGCAGCTCTACCCGGTCGGTGTGGTGGCACCCGATGTCGATGATCGAGACGGGCTCACTGCCGATCACCTGCTCGAGGACATCCAGGTCGACGCGCAGGAGGCGTACGACCGGCGGGAACTCGACCTCGGCGACGGCCCCGACAGCGAACCGATCATGCGGGAGCTGGAGCGACGGGTCGTCCTCGCGGTCTTGGACCGCAAGTGGCGCGAGCACCTCTACGAGATGGACTACCTGCAGGAGGGCATCGGGCTGCGGGCGATGGGACAGCGGGACCCGCTGGTCGAGTACCAGCGTGAGGGTTTCGACATGTTCCAGACGATGATGGAGGGCATCAAGGAGGAGTCCGTCCGGCTGCTGTTCAACGTCGAGGTCCAGGTTGCGGGGCAGGAGGAGGCCGCCACGTCGGTGGGCGTCGAGCCGGCCGTGTCCGCTGCTCCCGCACCGCCGGCCGCAGCCGCGACCCTGCCCGCTCCGGCGGTGCCGACGATTCCGGACGGCGCCGGTCCCGTCGCGGACGCGCAGCTCGTTCGCCCCGCGGCGGCCCGTCAGACTCCGCCACCCCCTTCACCGGTTCCGTCCGCACCGCTGCCGGTCTTCGTCAAGGGGCTCGAGCCGCGGCGGYCGACCGGTGGCCTGCGCTACACCGCGCCGTCGGTCGACGGTGGATCCGGGCCGGTCACGACGGTGGATGGCAGGTCGGGACTGGGCCGCCCGGCTGGAGACGGTGCGCTCAGCGCCGCCCGCGGCGAGGCCGGCACGGCGCAGCCCGGTGCGGGCACGCGTCCCGCTCGCAATGCGCCCTGCCCGTGTGGGTCGGGCCGCAAGTACAAGCGCTGYCACGGCGACCCGGCGCGCCGCAACACCGAGTGAYCCATCTCCGGGACCGGTGGCCGCACTAACCCACCTGCAGGGTCGTCACCCGCCAGCGTCCGCTGGACGACTCCATGCGCAGCGCGAGTGCGGCCACCCGGGCACCTCGGCTGATGACCGCCGAGACCTCGGCGACTCCGGGGCGCGGTTCGCTGACCCGTACGCTGCGGACCTGACCCCGCCTGCGATCCGTGGTCTGGGCGACGATGCGTTCGAGATCGTTCTGCAGGCGGGGCGTCGTCCATCCGGCGAGATGCGAGGCCGGGCGCACCCCGCCGAGCGTCTCGACGATCGCTCTGACGATGACCACCGCCGTTTCCCGGGGCGGTGGGTTCGTCCGGCTCCCGGCGGGGTGTCCCGGCCGCGGACCGGCTACCGGATCGAGACCCGGCACCGCGTGTGACGCCGCTGATCCCATGCCTGTGCCCGTGACCGTGCGCTCGGGCATGGCGAGGTGCCGAGGAGTCCGATCGACCGTCGTGCCACCGGGCTCGGTCTGGCCGTCCGCACCGCCACGGCCGCGTGGCGGCCCGCCGGGTCCCGACGGGCCGCCACGGCGGCGTCCGCCGCCTCCCGGGGCGGTCACGGGCCGGCCTGGACGATCGGCGGTGGTGCGTCCGGCCGGCCGCACCCGGGGTCGGGGCGGCCTTGTCGACGAGCCGGTCGGGGCGCCGGCCGACGAGGAGCCGGCCTCGTCGTCATAGGGCGGTTCGTGGGGGGTGATGGGAAGGCGGCGCATTCCGGGGGCCGGAACTGGACGCCGGGGCAGGGTCAGGGCGTAGGTGGCGGTCACGGCAGGCTCCGGAAGTGGTGGGCGGGGTCAGGGCCCGGGGGGTGGTTTCAGGCGTTGGCCGGGGAAGATCAGATTCGGGTCGTGGCCGATCAGGTCGGAGTTGGCGGCCCACCACCGTGGCCACTCGGCCGCGATCTGCTCCTGCGTCGCGTTCGGGCCGAGATGACGGGCCGCGATGGACCAGAGACTGTCGCCGCGGAGGACGACGATTTCCGCCGCCTCGACGCCGGGAGAGGTCCGGTCGGTACCCGGGAGGCTCATGGGCCTGCCCGTTCCACGAGGGGCCGGCGGCACGATCGGATCCCGGGCCGGTACCGATGCGATCGGAGCCGCCGGTCCGGACGATGTCGGGTTGGACGATGTCGGGTTGGACGATGTCGGTCCGGACGATGTCGGGTTGAACGATGTCGGGTTGAACGGTGTCGGAGTGATGGCCGCGCCGGGCGCGGCCGGGCTGCTCGGGGAGGTGGTGGCGGGTCGGTCCAGGTCCGGCCAGCCGGCTGTGGTCGTGCGAGCCGTGGTGAGCCGAGTGAGGGCGCCGGGGTCAGGGGCGGTGTGCACCGGGTTTCCGCCGGCGGCGGAAACCGGGGCTGGGGGCGGCGTTGGCGAGCCGGCCGCCGAGGTGGTCTCGTGCAGGTCCACGACGGGGATCGCCTCACCGAGACCGGGAACCGAGATCGTTGGGGTGGGGCTGGTCGCCGGGACGGCACCGGCACCGGGTTCGGGAGAGGACGTGGAGCCGGCAGGGGAGACGGGGCCGGCAGGGGAGACGGGGCCGGTGGAGGAGACGGGGGGTGTCGCGGGGGCGTGACCGGCGGGGGTGCCGGCCGGGGGGCGATCGAGGTCGGGGAAGCCGGCTATCGGGTTCGGGGGATGGCCGACGGTGGTGGGCCGGTCCAGATCGGGCAGTGCGGCGGTGGCGCCCGCACTGACACCGGTCCCCGCAGGTCCGGTGGCCGCGGAGGCCGGGACCGCGGCGATGATCGGCGCCACCCCGGTGACGAGTGTCACTCCGAGGCTGATCTCGAGCATCCGCCGGATCGTGCGGGGAACGATCCGGCGGGCCAGCGCCGCGCTGAGCCGGCCGACTCCGCCGGGGATAGCCGACAGCGCGCCGAGCAGAACCCCCAGGCACAGCCAGAGCAGGCACACCCAGGCGACGCCCCCGATGATCGTGGCCAGCGCCTGCTCGGGCGCGGCGGCGAACCATTCCGGGGCGGCCTCGACGCTCTCCGGCAGGTCGGCCAGCCGGGGGCCGAAAACGATCAATATGATCGCCGTGATTGCGGCCGCGGTCGCGCCGGCGAACCGCGCCAGCGTCTGTCGAGCCGCCCTCGCGATCATTGTGGGTGCTCCTGTCCGCCGGATGCTGTCGAACTCGTTCGTTTGCCTATGTTTGCTTGTGTAAACCCCTGAAATCTCGCTGTCAACCCTGCTTGTGTAGGGAGTGAGGGGCAACTGGGGGAAGTGGGCGAAATCTACCTTTATGGGAAGGGGTATCGATGCGATGGGAGGATCTGTTCGCCGACCTGGAGCTGCAGTGGGAGGCGAACGAGGCCGCCGAGCTCTCCGCCGAGCTCGCGGACCGCAGCCGGCGGGAGGCTGCCTACCTGCGGTTGATCGATCGGATGCGACCCGTCGTCGGACACCCGACACGTTGCCGGGTGGTGGGTGGTCAGCGCGCTCCCGAGATCCTGCACGGCACCCTGGCGGCCCTCGGGATGGACTGGTTGCTCATCACCGAGCCCGGCGCGACGGAGGTTCTGGTACCGGTGCGGTCGCTGCTGGCCGTGGAGAACCTGCCGGTGGTCTCGGCCCAGCCGGGTCATGAGGGTCCGCTGGCGGCCAAGCTGGATCTGCGGTACGTCCTGCGCGGGCTCGTCCGGGACCGCTCGGCGTGCACGCTCATGCTGGTGGACGGGGTGACCCTGCACGGGACGCCGGTGCGGGTCGGCTCGGACTTCCTGGAGGTGGCCGAACACGCCGTCGGCGAGTTCGCCCGGCGCGGCCAGATCCGCTCCGGCTGGACCATCCCCCTCGACGCGATCGCCTACGTTCGTCGGATCCACTGACCTCGCCGCGCCTACTGTGCCTAGTCCTCGGGCGGAGCCTCGTTACGGCTCATCGGATTGGCTGCGACGAAGGCCCGGGTCTGTTCATAGGCGCGCTGGATGTACGCCTCCAGCTCGGTGCGCTCCACCCGCCACTGGCCCCTCCCCCCGATCTTGATGGCGGGGAGCTCGCCCGAGCGGACAAGCGCGTAGGTCTGACTGGAGGAGATGTTGAGGATGTCCGCCACATCGCTGAGTTGAAGGAAGCGGTCGTTCATCAAAGTCCTCCTTCTGAGGGCGGATGTCTCTCCTCATGTGTGTATCAGAGATACCACCGCTCATCGCGTCCGGATGCGTGTGCTTGTGGATAAGTGCACGCGGATACCRCCAAAAGCCCGTGCTCGCAGGTACTGGACTGGTCCGCCACCCGCGCCTGCATGGCCCAGATGTCGACGGATCCCGTTCGGTCCGCAGCCGATTCCTCGCTGGTTTGGCTGGGCTCAGGGCCGACGACCGCGTACGCTCTGCGACCGGAAGGTGCGAACATGTACCAATGGTCCGGCTAGGAGAAGAGGGAGGTCTCCCGGTGACCGAGCTCGCCGCGGCACCGGCCCGCCCGGAGGCGTCCCCGCCACCGACATCACCCCCGGCCCGTCGGTTGACCCGCCGACGGTGGCGCGACTCCCGGCTGCTCGTCGGGGTGTTGCTCGTGCTCGTCTCGGTGGTCGTCGGGGCGCGGCTGTTCGCCAGCGCGGACGCGACCCGCCAGTGGGTGGTCGCCAAGGTGGACCTGCCGGCCGGGCACATCATCGTTGCCGGGGATCTCGCCACGGTATCGGCCAGGCTCGACGAGAGGACCTCGGGTCATTACTACCCGGGAAGCCGTCTCGACGACCTGATCGGCGCCACCCTGGCGCGGCCGGTGGACACCGGCGAGCTGGTGAGCGGACCCGACTTCGCCGGCCAGAACACCCAGCCGACGCGGCTGGTGCCGATCATTGTGAAGGCCGGGCGGCTGCCGACCCTCGGACCGGGTGACCATGTGGACGTCTTCGTGTTCCAGAGCGGCGCCGCAGCGCCGAGCACTACCGGGGGCGATCAGCAGGCCGGCCGGAGCACACCGGCCGCGCCCGCGGGTGCGGGGGCCGAGGCGCTGGTCCTGCACGACGTCGAGTTCGTCAGCCTCGAGAAGCTGACCAGCGGGGACCGTTCGCTGACGCTGCGCGTGCCGGTGGACAACGCCATCCAGGCCGTCGCGGCCTCGCAGAGCGAGCGGGTCGACGTCGTGAAGCTTGAGCGCGACTCCCGCGGTGAGGTCGGCTCGACGGGACCGACCACTGTGCCGGGGTACGGCCGGTGAGCCTGCCGATCCTCACCGCTGTCACCGATGCGATGGTCGAGGCCGGCCTGGTCTCGGCCTTCGATCGTCGCGACCTCGGGGTTACGGTGGTGCGCCGCTGCGTCGACCTGCCGGACCTGCTGGCCGCGGCGACCACCGGCGCGGCCCGGGCCGCCCTGCTGTCCGCGGACCTGCGCCGGCTCGACCGGGATGCGCTGACCCGCCTGGCCATGGCGGGCATCGCGGTGGTCGGGCTGACCGCCCCCGGCGACGAGGACGGCGACCGGCGGCTGCGGCAACTCGGCGTGGCCGCGGTCATCCCCTCGGACGCCACCGCGGAGGTCATCGCGGGAGCGGTCGTCGAGGCATCCCGGGCGCTGGCGACGAACGCGGCCGCGCCGGCGACCTGGGCGTCCGGTTCGTACAGCGAACCACTCGTCGGGTTCGGGCCGCTCGCCCCGGCCATCGACGTCACCGACGGTGTGGGGCCGATCGAACCGGGCGACGGCCGGGTGGGCCGGGTGATTGCGGTATGGGGTCCGGCCGGCGCGCCGGGACGCACCACGATCGCGCTGTGCCTGGCCGCCGAACTCGCCGGGCTGGGGACCTCCACCCTGCTGGTGGACGCCGACTCCTACGGCGGCGCGGTCGGGCAGCTCGTCGGCCTGCTCGAGGAGGCCCCCGGTCTGGCCGCGGCGGCCCGGTCGGCCAACCAGGGGCTGCTGGACGTGCCCCGGCTCGCCGTACTGTGCCGGGATCTGGGCGGCGGCCTGCGAGTGCTGCCCGGCATCTCCCGCCCCTCGCGGTGGCCCGAGCTACGCCCGGCATCCGTTGAGACCGTGCTGTCGATGGCCCGGCGTCTGGCGTCCTTCGTCGTCGTGGACTGCGGGTTCTGCCTGGAGACGGACGAGGAACTGTCGTTCGACACCTCCGCGCCCCGGCGTAACGGAGCGACGCTAGCCGTGCTGGGCGCGGCCGACGTCGTGCTGGCGGTGGCGTCCGCCGAACCGGTCGGTCTGGTCCGGTTCGTGCGGGGACTGTCCGACCTGCGGGAGACCGTCCCCGCCGTCGACCCGCTTGTCGTGGTGAACCGGCTGCGCGCCTCGGTTGTGGGCGCGGACCCGGCCCGCGAGGTCAGTCGGGCGATTCTGCGCCACACCGGGACCGAGCCGGTGGCCCTGGTGCCCTACGACCTCGCCGGGCTGGACGCCGCCCAGGTGGCCGGACAGCTCCTGCGTGACATCGCTCCGACCTCCCCGGCCCGGCTGGCGATCAGGGAGCTGGCTGGCCGGCTGCTTGGCCGCCCGGCGGCTCCCCGCCGTCGGCGGGGGAGCCTGCGGCGCCAGGCCCGGTGATCTTGGTGGGCGGGTGGGCCGTCCCGACGTACGAGCCAGAGCCGCATCCCCTGCTGGGCCTGCYGCTGGGCCTGCTGCCGTTCGGCTGATCGCTCGCGCGGTGTCGGCAACTCACGGTTACGCCCTTGGCGTAACCGTGACATAAAGTATTCGCACCATCATCCCGGCGTAGTGGGAGCGGTTACGGCGAGCAATTTAGGGGCATCGCTATGTGGAGGGACTTCGGTCAAGTCGTGAGAGGGATCTTGCTGATAGCTTTCGATCTTATAAGATTTACTACATAGAGTAACTTTCTTAATTCATAGAGTCTGAGATGYGAGAGAAGTCGCACAAGAAAGTCGCGCAACGTAGCATCGTATATGTATCTGTGAGCGGTCTCTTTCGGCAACGTTACGTTAGTGGGAGCATGCCTCGCCAGCGCCACACGAGTCGTACCTTGATCTCCTATGGGCGCGACGAGAGGTACGTGATGCTCGTTCGAGACGGCTGGGGGTGTGTCGGGTGAGCCGAGAGTACGCGAAGGCCGTGGGCGCCCGGTTGCGGGCGATTCGGATACAGCAGGGTCTGTCGCTGCAGGGAGTGGAGCAGAAGTCGCGGGGGCGGTGGAAGACCGCTGCCGTTGGTTCCTATGAGCGCGGTGACCGCATGATCAGCGTGCATCAGCTCTCCGAACTCGCGGGATTCTACGGAGTCCCGGTCTCGGCGCTGTTGCCCAACGAGGATCAGCTGCCGCCGCGGGAGCGTCGCCCACGTACGGTGCTCAACCTGGAGAAGCTGAGCGAGGCTCCGCCGGACTCCTCTGCTCTCGTTCGTCGGTGGGTCGCCCAGATCCAGCGCCAACGGGACGACTACGCCGGCCGCGTGCTGTCCATCCGGGATGGCGACGTGCGTGCGCTCGCCCTGCTCCACGACACGACCCCCCAGGAGTTCGCCGAGCGGCTGCGGACCTGGGGAGTGCTGGAGACCAGTTTCCCCGAAGAGAGTAGCGAGGAGYCGCCGGAGTAGTCCGGTGGACTGCCCGGGCGCTTCGAGCGCCGAGAGCAGCAAGGTACGGTCAACGCGGACCGTGGACTGCTACTGGCCCATCCCCGGCCGTCCCGACGCGGCGGGCACGCCGTTCGTGGGCGGCCCGGCCCAGGTGCGACCGGGCGGCCCACATGGCAGCGAGCATGCCGGGCGGCGGGCATCCCAGCGCGATGCGTCTCCCTTCCCGGTCGCCGCGCCGGGAGGTGGACTATGACCAGGAAACGGGCCCCACGCAGAGGTCTGGTCCTGGGGGCCGGTGGAGTGCTCGGCTCCGCCTGGATGATCGGCGCGATGCGGGCGGTCGAGACCGCGACCGGCCGCGACCTGAGCGGAGCCGACCTGGTGGTCGGCACGTCCGCCGGCTCGGTGGTCGCGGCCCTGCTCGGTCTGGGGATCGGCATCGACGTGATGGCCAATTCCGAGCGGGGGATCTACGAGGCGGGTGATCCCGTTCTTGACTACCGCGACCTCGGTGCCTCCCTACCCCCGCGCCCCCGGATGCGCATGGGCTCACCGAGGCTGCTGACGGCCAGCGCCCGGCACCCCCGGCGGTCCTCGCCGATGGTCACGCTGGCGGCGATGCTTCCACAGGGCCGTGGGAAGATCTCCGCGGTCGGCGATCTGGTGACCGCGGCGATGGACCGCAAGGGCCTCGATCCGACCGAATGGCCGACCAGGCCCGCGCTGCGGGTGGTGGCCATGAACTTCGACACCGGTGAGCGCGTGCTGTTCGGCGTGGCCGATGCGCCTCGGGCGACCTTGTCCGAGGCGGTGATGGCGTCGTGTGCCATTCCCGGCTGGTACGCCCCGGTCACGGTGGACGGCCAGCGGTTCGTCGACGGCGGAACCCGATCGCCCGCATCAGTCGATCTTCTTGCCGACGCGGGCCTCGCGGAGATCCTGGTGCTCGCCCCGGCCTGCTCGTTCCAACTCGACCGACCCCGTGGCACGGTGGCCCGGGTCGAACGCCAGGTCCGCYGGGCCGCCACCCGCCGGCTGATGCGGGAGGTCGAGATGGTGGAGGCGGCGGGCACCCGGGTGACGGTGCTCTGCCCAGGTCCGGAGGACCTCGAGGTCATCGGCGGAAACGTGATGGATCTGACCCGGCGGGCCCAGGTGTTCGAGACGGCGCTGCGTACGACGGGCGAGGCCCTGCATGTCGCCGCCCGTTCCGCCCGTTCCGGCGTGGCCGGGGCCACCGACGACGGGGCCACCGACGACGCCGAGGCGAGGGGGGCCGGCTCGGGCTCGGCCTGGCTGGCTGACCGGGTTCTCGTGGCTGACCGGGTTCTCGTGGCCGGCTCGCCCCGGTTGGTTGCACACTGAGCGGGTGCGCATCTATCTCCCGTCCACGCTGGCCGTCGCCCGATCGGTCTGGGAATCCGCGCGCATCCCCCCAGGCACCGGATTCGCGGTCACCMCCGCGACGCGTGAGTGGTACGCCCAGTCGGAGTCCGAGGAGGAGTTGGAGTACGCGGCGCTGCACGACGCCGGCCGGGCGAGCCTGCGACTGCTGGACGCCGACCCGTCCGCGCCGCGCCGGCGCGTGGTCTTCGTGGCCGATGTCGCGGACGGCGAGGTGCGGGTACGCGACGATCTTGAGCGGGGTGCCGTCGAGGTGGACTTCCCGGTGCCGTGGTCGGCCGCGCAGGCCATCCATGTCGACGACGGAGACGACGAGGAGGTCGTCGCGGCGGTCGCGGCGGCGGCGAAGTGCATCGTCGAGGCCGATCTCGGTGGGGATGACGCCGCCTTCACCGTGGACAGCGTCGAGGGCTTCGAACTGCTGTGGTTCGCGCCTCAGGAGCTTCCCGATCTTCTCTGACCCCGGCGGAGACGCGGATGTTGAGTGCGCGGGGGTGACCCCCGCGCGGTGGAGGTCACCCCCGCACGGGGGAGGAGACCACGCACGTTGACGGCTCGTTGGGGCATGCTGTCTGGACTGGTGACCAGCTGGCGTGAAATGTTCCCGACGGGCGGCCCTCGTGGTTGTCTTTCCAGGCTCCTCCCTGGGGTGCTGTTCGTCGTCTGACGTCCGTGAACGGTGATTTCCCACCCAGGGAGATCGACGTGGCCAACGGTTGAACCTCCCCGGGTGCGGCCGATGTCGGGCGTTGCGAATAATGCTGGGGAGCCTTGCGGCGGCGACCGGGTCACCACCTGGATGGCGCCGAGGGTGCTCCACTTTCCACAACCTTCGTACCGAGATGTCACCCCCGCTGGCAGGTGTGATCTCGACCGACCCACCGCGGTAAGGAGGCTGGCAGCCCATGCTGTACCTCGCCGGGCAGATCCTGGCGTACGTGCTGGTGGCGATGCTCATTGGTGCGGCGCTGGCATGGGTCTTCCTGATCGCGCCGCTGCGCAGGCAGGCCCGCAACGCCGACGCCGACGCCGCGCGAAATCGGGCGGGATCGGGGGAGACACCGGCCGGCACCGGACCGGACCTCGACGAATCCCGCCCCGGCGCGGTCCCGTCGGCCGATCGGGCGGCAGCCGCGAACGACGTGAACCGGGTAAACGCCGGGCCGGCGGGCACCGGCGACGCCGACACGGGTGTCCCCGATTCGGGCGCCCGCGGCACGGGCACAGGGCAGGCCGCCGAGCTGATCGCCCGGTTGCGCCGGCAGCGTGACGACGTCGCCCTGGAGAAGGCGGATCTAACTGCCCGGCTCGCTGTCGCCGAACAGCGTGCCGCGGAGTCCGAACGGCGAATCGCCGAGGCGGAGCGCCATGCTGTGATCGCAGGCGCCCGGGTCGAGGAGATCGAAACGGCGCTGCGGGCCCGGGCGTACGCCGTGACACCCGGCGCGGCCCAGGCCCTCCCGGCCGGTTCGGGTGCCGCCGGTTCGGGTGCCGCCGGTTCGGGTGCCGCCGGCCCGGTGCCGGCGGGCTCTCCGGGGGCGGGCGGTGATCCCGTCGGCCCCTCGGCTGCGCAGCTCGCCCATGAGGCCGAGCTGCTGCGCAGACAGCTCGTCGAGGCCGAGGGCCGGGCGGCCAAGTTCTCCTCCCGGCTGGCCATGGCCCGTACGGAGGCGGAGGACGCGCAACGCCAGGTGGCCACCATGACCACCCGGCTGGATCGGCACCAGGCCGAATGGGCGGCCGAACGGCTCAGTCTGCTGGGGCGGATCGCGAAATCCGAGGCGCTTCTGGGCCAGGCCTCCTCCGACGAGGAAGCCGGTGCCGAGCATCCCGAGGCCGCCCCCACTGCCGAGGCCGCCCCCACTGCCGAGGCCGCCCCCACTGCCGAGGCCGCCCCCACTGCCGAGGCCGCCGAGGCGGTCGGGGTTGCTGCCGCGGGCGGCGTGGTCCCGTCGAACCTCGCGGTCACCCCGAACGACGCGGGGCCGTCGAAGAGCGCGCTGCCCGCGCACGGCCTGGCCCTGTCGCCCGAGCCGAACGTCTCGGGGGCGACGGTCCAGGCGAGCGGCGTTGCCACGAAGAACCGGCCACCGGCCCTGGGCGGACCGCCGTCGAGTGGTCAGGGGAGTGGCGGCGGCGTGAAGAGCACCGGTGGCAGGAGCACCGGTGGAACGAACGGGGCCAGCGGCCAGCCGGGAGGAGAACTTGGCCGCCCGGCCCTCGGCCTCGACGAGCTGTCTGCGCAGCAGCTCGGCCTCATGGGCGAGCTGCGCAGCCGAGGGGCCGACGGGATCACCGCCCGCCCCCGGAGAGCCCGCCGGCACCGGGCCGGCGGCACCCGAACCGGCGGCACCCGAACCGGCGGCACCCGAACCGGCCGGGAGGGCCTGGGCCGCGCCGCGGTGGAACGGTCTCCTCGATCCCGTGCGGTCGGGCGGCGACAACCTCAAGGAGATTGTCGGCGTGGGCCCGGTGATCGAGGCCCGGCTGCGGGCGTTGGGCATCACAACCTTCAGCCAGCTGGCCGAAATGGGTGATACCGACGTCGAGCGGCTCGCTCACCGGCTGGATGGCTTCGGTGACCGCATCGTCTCCGACGATTGGGTCGKCCAGGCCCAGGATCTGCAGGCCCGGCACTACGGCGGCGTCTACTGACCGGACCGCCCTCCACCCCGCTCGGTCACAGTCCGGAGATGAGTCCCTCGATCTCAGCCTCCAGGATCCGGCGGTCGGTGACGTCGCAGTAGAGCCAGACATGGCCGCGGTAGCCGTCGGCCGCGGTCAGCGGGATGTGGCTACGCTCGAACACCCGTCCGTCGGCGAACATCACCGTCTCCCGGCGTAGCGTCCGCCGTCGGCGGAGCAGGATGTCCAGGCGCGTCGCGAATCCGGATGGATCGTCCACCAGTCCGGGCCGGGGACGCAGCTGCAGCCGGCAGTCCGTTCCGACCAGGTCGACGGGCAGGTCCGCCAGATCGAACAGATCGCAGTACACCTGGTTCACCGCCACCACACGCCCGTCCCGGTCGGCGATGAGCACGGCGGTCGTCAGTTCGGCGAGCAGGGTCGTCAGCCAGCGTTCCCGGTCCCGGCATGCCTCCTCGATCCGTCGGGCCTCGGAGAACAGGCAGCCACAGGTGTGGTTCGAGCCCCTGGCGCGTCCGAAGGGACGCAGGTCGTCGTTCTCGCTGCGATGCAGGGCCACGGCCGCGCGCCACTCCGCTCCAGGCGGGAGCGTCCCGCGGGGAAACCCGACCGTGGGCCGATCCTCGGTGGATTCACGGGATGTCGCCCGGCCTGGCGTCGGTTCGCCGGGAACCGGCCGGCGGGGAAGCGGAACAGACCATTCCCAGCCCCGATCGCCCCGATCGGACTGGTYCGGCAGATCACAGGGGTCCGGTCCGTCGAACGGGTCCGGTCCGTCGAACACGCCGAACCTGTCGAGATCGCCCGCGGGCACCCCATCGGCGGCGAGGGCCTGGAGGCCGAGGAGATCATGACCGAGCAGGTGTCCGTCGAGGAGGTCGGGATCGAGAGCTRCGAGTTCGAAAGCCGCCTCGCGACGGTGAAGGCGGTCGAGTTCGGCCTGCTCGTCGTCAAGGTGTTCGAGATCGGCCGCTTCGTGAGGCGCCGGTTCGCGGGAGGCGACGTCGGGTTCGGCTCGTTCCCGGACAGCGACGTCGTCGGTATCGGGCTGGTCCGCGGACGATGGGCCGATCGGGGAGCGACGCCCCTGGACCCGCGGCGAGGACACTGGCACACCCTTCATCGGCACACCCGTCACCGGCCCGGCGGCGTTCTCGAACGCACTGGCCGACGGCACGGTGAGGGTGCCGACGATCCGTCGTCTACCGTCCCCTGCCGAGGTCACCACCGTCTGCATGACCGCGTCGCAGGGTGGTTCGCCCGGTCGGATCAACCGGACCTGGATCGAAAACCCGTCGCCGTGCGTGACGAGGTGCCGCCATCGGCTGCCGACGTTCGCTACGTCGCCGGGATGGACAATGCGTTGCCATCCCCGTCCGACCGCCTCGTCGCGGGTAACGCCGGTCAACTCGGACCACAGCCGGTTCACAAAGAGATACCGGCCTGCCGTATCGGTGGCGAATACCGCGACCGGGCAGTTTTCGACAATCCGCCAGAACATTTTCCAAGCGGTCGTGTCGAACATGTCTGACGATCGGGGATCCCGGGCGCCACTCATCGTGATGCCCCTTTCCCCCCCGGGGGATCGTGCCGGGGATGCGTCGGGGGCAACGCCRCCCTGGTGGCCGAATGAGGTTCTCGCGAGCGGCTGACGACCGCGCTGGTTGTTGGCTGACCGGACACGGAAGGGACCCCCGAGRCAGGCGTTGGTGGGACGCTGGATGAGACCGGCGGGGTGGGGGGGTTCCGCCTGTCGACCCAGCGATGCGATATCGACTACAGGGATGTTCGGGTTAGGGACCGCCGAAAGGCTATCGCCTCGGCGTCGTTTCGAGGGAGAAATCGCGCGGGCGTTTCCGGGGCGGTTGGTGCACCGTCGGTGCAGTCGATATGCGCGCAGAGCGAGGATGAATGTCCGGTCCGCGGCCGCTTTTTGACTGCGGAGAGTAGCAGTCTTGGTGGTCAAGGTGGGACCCTGTACGGGCTGTGGCCTACCTGAGTCCTACCCGCTTCACACCCTCGGTGGGGGTTGTGCGAACGTTGTTGCGTCTGCCCCCGACGTCGGGGGTTGCTTACCAGTGACCTTCTTTCTACGCTTCGTGGCAATTGTTGGGGCGGGAAGAGACGAAAGTCGGAGGAGCAGCGGTTTTCGTGGCGGTGGCACGCGGCAGTTGGCTGGACGCGACATCGTTCGTGGAGGACGAGGTCAGAGAGCTTGTCCGGCGGCGTTCTCTCGATCCCGTGYGGGACCCGGCGCAGGTGCGTCAGCTCGTTCACGAGGTGCTCGCCGACTATGAGGAACGGGCTCTCGTCAGCGACCTTCCCCCGGTCGTCGACCGGGACGTCACCGCCCGGCTGGTCTATGACGCGGTTGCCGGGTTCGGGCCGCTGCAACGCCACCTCGACGACCCGACTGTGGAGGAGGTCTGGATCAACGAGCCGGGCCGGGTATTCGTCGCCCGGGCCGGTCGCAGCGAGCTGACGACGACCATTCTGACCGCCGATCAGGTCCAGGACCTCGTCGAGCGGATGCTGAAGTCCTCGGGCCRGCGGGTGGACCTCTCGACCCCGTTCGTCGACGCCATGCTTCCGGATGGTTCCCGGCTGCACGTGGTCATCCCCGATGTCACCCGGGTGCACTGGTCGATCAACATCCGTAAGTTTGTGCTGTCCGCGTCGAGCCTGGACGAACTGGTCGGTCTTGGGACGATCACGCTGGCAGCGGCCGCCTTTCTGGACGCCGCGGTCGTCGCCGGCCTCAACATCATCGTTGCGGGCGGCACCCAGGCCGGCAAGACGACCATGCTCAACTGTCTCGGCTCGGCCATCCCGGCCCGGGAACGGGTGATCAGCTGCGAGGAGGTGTTCGAGCTGAAGCTGCGGGCCGCCGACTGGGTGGCGATGCAGACCCGGCAGGCCAACCTGGAGGGCAGCGGGGAAATCCGGCTGCGCCGGCTGGTCAAGGAGGCCCTGCGGATGCGCCCGGACCGGCTCCTGGTCGGCGAGGTTCGCCAAGAGGAGGCGCTCGACCTGCTGATCGCGCTCAACTCCGGGCTGCCCGGTATGTGCAGCCTGCACGCGAACTCGGCTCGCGAGGCCGTGACGAAGCTGTGCACCCTGCCCCTGCTCGCCGGCGAGAACGTCAGCCATGCCTTCGTGGTGCCCACCGTCGCCGCCAGCGTGGACCTCGTCGTCCATCTGGAGAAGGACGTCTCGGGCCGGCGCCGCGTCACCGAGGTCGTCGCGCTGCCCGGCCGGACGGAGGGGGATGTCATCGAGATTGCCCAGATCTACCGCTCGCGCGCGGACGGACTGGTCCGCGCCGACGGCTTCCCGCCACATCCCGAACGGTTCGCCCGCGCCGGCTACGACCTGCCCGCCCTGCTGGCCCAGAGCGACCATGATTACCATCATCATCGGCCCGGCGGGGGCTGGCCCGAGATCGCCGCGGAGCGCTGATGGGCATCTTCCTCGGCCTGCTGTTCGGTCTGGGTCTGTTCCTTATCGTCACCAGCGGCCGGCCGCGGTTCCCGGCCTGGTCGGCGACGGCGCGCTGGGAACGGTCGACGAGCGACCTGCTCGCCCAGGCGGGCATCCGCGGCGTGACCCCGCGCCAGTTCGTCATGATTAGCCTGGGTCTGGGCCTGTTGGTCGGCCTGGTCGTCCTGGCATTCACCGAGACCGTGTCGCTGGCCGGCGCCTTCGTCGTGTTTGCGAGTCTGCTGCCCCGAGCTCTCGTGGTCCGTCGGCGGCATGCCCGCAGGCATGATCTGCGGGAGCTGTGGCCGGACGTCGTCGACAACCTGTCCAGCGCGGTGCGGGCCGGGATGTCGCTGCCCGAGGGCCTGGCCGCGGTGGGGGTGCGGGGGCCGGTGCAGCTGCGACCGGCCTTCACCCGGTTCGGCGAGGACTACAGCGCCACCGGGTCGTTCTCGGCCTGCCTGGACCGCCTCGCCGACGAGCTCGCCGATCCGGTGGCCGAYCGCATCATCGAGTCGCTGCGGATGGCCCGGGAGGTCGGCGGGACCGACCTCGGCCGGCTGTTGCGCACGCTGTCCACCTTCCTGCGGGAGGACGCCCGCACCCGCGCCGAGCTTGAGACGCGGCAGAGTTGGACGGTGAACGCCGCCCGACTCGCGCTCGCCGCCCCCTGGATCGTGCTGCTCCTGCTGGCCACCCGGGGGCAGAACGTGCGGGCCTACGACAGCCCGACCGGGGTCCTGGTGCTCGTGGTGGGCGGCGCCGTGTCGGCCCTCGCCTACCTGCTCATGAAGCGGATCGGCCGGTTGCCGGAGGAGGGCCGGGTGCTGCGCGGGGGAGCGGCAGCCGGCCGGGGGGCGGGATTGTGACCACGGTCGCCAGCGGTGCGCTGATCGGGTTCCTCGTCGGGCTGGGCCTGGTCATCATCGTTTACCGCTCCCCCCGGGCCCGGCGCATCCACCTCGCTGACCGAATCGATCCCTACCTGCGGGACACCCCCACACCCTCGAGGCTGCTCGACGACCGGCCGCGGGGGGTGCCGCGGCCGGGCCTCGCCGCGGTCGAGGCGCTCGCGCGCCCGTTACTCGCGGACGCCGCCGGTCGACTCGACCGTTTCCTGGGGGGCCGGGCCGCCCTGCAACGCCGGCTGACCCAGGCCGGCGGACGGACCAGCATCGAGGAGTTCCGCGTCCAGCAGGTCATCTGCGCGGCCAGCGGGGCGCTGATCGGCGCCTTCCTGCTGGCGCTGCGCGCGCTGCTCGGCGTCGGCCCGCCGGCCCTGGTCAGTGTCGCCTTGATCGTCGCTGGCACGGCCGGTGGGGTGGTGGCCCGGGACTACTGGCTGTCGCGGGCGATCTCCGAACGCGAGGACCGGATGCTGCTGGAGTTCCCGACGATCGCGGAGCTGCTGGCGCTCGCGGTGACCGCGGGGGAGTCGGCCATCGGGGCGCTGGAGCGGGTCAGCCGGTTGACCCACGGCGAGCTTGGGCGCGAGCTGCGGCTTGCGCTGGCCGACGCCCGCGCCGGGGCCACCCTCGTGCAGGCGTTGGAGGGCATCGCGGCGCGTACGGCGTTGGCGCCCCTAGTGCGGTTCGTCGACGGGATGGCGGTCGCGATCGAACGGGGGACGCCGCTGGCGGACATCCTGCGCGCGCAGGCCGTCGACGCGCGTGAGGCGGGCAAGCGGCAGCTGCTGGAGGCCGGTGGCCGCAAGGAGATCGCGATGATGATCCCGGTCGTGTTCCTCGTCCTGCCGACGACCGTGATTTTTGCCTTCTACCCGGCCCTGGTGAGTTTCACCGTGATCGCRCAGTGAGTGTCCGGGGGCGCGCAGGTGGCCGCCCGCGGGGTGGACGCGTCCGTCCGGCGAGGTCGGATCAGCCAGCCTGAAGGAGGAGACATGGGACGAACAGGGCAGGCCGTGAAAGCGAGATGGCGGGCCTGGCGGTCAGCCGTCGCATCGGGCAGCCGCCATGATCGCGACCGGGGGGACGTCCCCGGCTGGGTCATGATAACCGTCATGACGGCGGCGCTGGTGGTCGCGATCGCCACCCTGGCGACGCCCGCCCTGCAGAACCTGTTCACCTCGGCCATCAACTCGGTGTCGGGTATCGGCGGTGGCGGCTGAGCTCGCGGCCGCCGCGGGGCCGGACGGGATCGACGGCGGCCCCAGGGGAACCGGGCACCGACCGGACGCGGTCGAGGACGGCGTCGAGGACGCCTCGGACGCCTCGGACGCCTCGGACGCGGCTGACGCGGCTGACGGCGGATCGGCCGTCGTCGAGTTCATCCTGGTGGGGACGTTGTTGCTCTTCCTGATCCTGGGGATCATCCAGGTCGGCCTGGTGCTGCACATCCGCAACACGCTCGCGGCGGACGCCGCGGAGGGAGCCAGGCACGCGGCCAACCTCGGCGTACCGGCGAGCGAGGGCGGTCCCTACGCCCAGGCCCTCATCGCGCGGACCATCCCGGGACGGTCCGACGCCGTCTGCACCGGGGCGCAGGTCGATGGGCCGGGTGGCACGCCGCTCGCGGAGGTCACCTGCCGGGTTGCCGTGCCGCTCGTCCTGGTCCCACTGGGCGACGGCATCACGATCACGGTGAAGGGCCATGCGCTCAAGGAACTGCCGTGACGAGGGGTGGCGTGGCGGGAGATCGGGTCGCGCGGGCGATCCTGCACTCCCTGCCGCGGGCGATCATGATGATCAGGACAGGTTGTGTGGCTTTCGTGCGCCGCGTCGGTCGCATAGGCCGCGTTGTCGGGCCCGGACAGGAAGGCCGGGCGACCAGGGCCGACGACGGTTCGGCGATGATCGAATTCGTTGGATTGTCCGTCGTGCTGCTCATCCCGTTCGTCTACCTGTTCCTGTGCGTCTTCGCGGTGCAGCGCGCGGCGTTCGGGGTGACCCAGGCCGCCCGGGAGGCCGGGCGGGCGTTCGCCACCGCGGACAGTGAGACGCAGGGCATGGACCGGGCGCGGCTCGCCGCGCAGCTCGCCCTCGCCGACCAGGGCGTCCCCGGCGCGCCACAGGTCCGGTTCGCTCCCGAGGGCGCCGACTGTGGTGCGGGGGATCCCGGAGACGGCGCGGCAACCCTGGAGCCGGGCGCGTCGTTCGTCGTCTGTGTCCGTACGGTCGTGGCGCTGCCGGGAACCGGCGCCTTGTTCTCCGGCATTACCGATGTCACGGTTAACGGCCAGTTCACCGTAGTGATTGATCAGTTCCGCGCCGACAGGCGGGAAACCCAGCCCTAGCAGGGGTTTCGTACGTTCACGGGGTTACGCGGGATCGCAAGGTTTTACGGGGTCCGGTGGACTTTTTGGCGGCGAAGGACTTGTCCGGCTCGGGGAGCAACTCGGCTCGGCGCGCCAGGTCGGCGAATTTGGGGGAGCAGAGTCCGGTCTGCGGTCCCTGAAGCGTGACTGGCTCCCCAAAACTCGGCCGCCACGCGATGTACACCACGTCCGTGGACTCCACTGATGTCGATCCGCGCGGACACCTGGCCGTTCTTGCTGGGCTGGCTATCGGCGTCTGCCGGCCCACTGCTGTATGAGGGCTGCGGCGGCCTCGTGGTCGATGGTAACTCGGTTGCTGAGTACGGCGTGCGCGGCGGCGAGTTT